>DASWFZ010000084.1:0-15639 GCA_036393975.1 bacterium
TGGCAGGAGCGCCGTGATGGCGCGGACCGTTGCATCGGCCGCGACGAAGAGGTACTGGGCTGAGTCGTTGCGCGCCACGGCCTTGCCGAAGACCTTCTTCCCGTTGAGGACGAGTTCGACCGTTGCCGTGGCGGCGAAGCCAGCAGTATCAAGAGTCACGCCCTTCAAGATGACCCGGCCGCCTGCCGGGGTTCGACGGACGATCTCCTGGACGATGGCTGACGCGGGAGTTTCCGCCCGCGGGGCGTGAGATGCGCTCTGCACCTGTTGTGGGACCGGGGCAGTGTGTCGAGGCGCTGGTTCTCGCTGCACCATCGGCAGAGATGCCGCCGGACTTGCCATCGGAGCCTTTTGTCCGCTGCGTGACAGTTCCGGGGCGGTGGGGCCATCAACATTTACCCGGGCCATGGTGCGGAGTTCTTGGCGCACCTGGGCAAGATCCGTGGACGGCTTTGTGACGAATGCCACAAGCGAGTTGTCCCCGACCGGGTCGACGATGATGGTGGAGCCACCTTCGAACTCGGCGGTCACTCCATCCACGCGGCCACGGGGTGCGGCATGCGACATCTGCAGGGTGGCGGCGGCGTCCGCTGCCAGGGCATCCAGTTCGACAGGTTCATCGTCACAGACGACAGAGTCGATTAGCAGCCCATCCCATGTGGCTACGAAGGCCGTGCGCACCCCTAGGTTCGAGAGGCGCTCCTGGGCATCGGGGTCTCGAAAGAGGGACTGGAGGCGGTCTAGGTTCTCGAATTCTTTGGTTTCCACTATGGGCGTGGTTGCCATCCCTTTTGACGCCACCTTCTGTCCTTAGTAGTGCCCTAATCCACTGCCGATATACGGAGGAGCAAGATCCGTGCCGTGAGGCAGTACAGGCCTATCAAACACCGCTCACGCCGCTACCGGACTGATGCAGCTGGCGGCGGAGAGACGCGGGCTGCCCGGTCAAAGGGCAGGAGGCAGATCCACACCCGCCCGGGGGGGAGCCGCATCCGCTGCCCCGCCAAATCCGTCCAAGAGGTCGTACGTGTGCCATCCAGCCGCTGCCAGGTGCCGTCGATCTGGCGTCCCGCGGCAAACACAGTCATCTTGCCGTGGCCGGTCAGCTCCGTCCGGCTGGTGAGGACGGGTCCCTCATAGACCTGCCACCACTTCACGTATTGGACAACCACCGCGGCCACCTCGAGCGGATCCCCCGTTAGTGGATCAATCGCACTCTCGTCCTGGAGTAGCCTCCGGTACCGTCCTGAGGCGGGATCGTACTCGAACCGGACCGTGTAACCCCACCCGTAGGGAACGGTAATCGTCATCGCATCAGGTGCGGGCGCGAGGTCTGCGGTGTCCCACAACCGGTCGGAGGTAGGGCGCGAGTCTCGCGCGTACTCCCGCAACTGCGTGATCGAGGTGAACAGATTGTGTGGCATCCGACGGGTGTGATCGCGGCGAAACGGCTGCGCTTTCCAGAACTCATTAATGACGGGTCCGCCCCCGCGGGCGAGGGCGTCCAACGCGCTCTCACTCGACCCGGAGTGCGCAATCGTTGCTCCATAATCGTGGGCGATGGCCAGGAACTGCAGGCGCAGGCTGCGGACGGGCCCGAGCGTATCCGGCCCGCCGTTGCAGAACAGGGCGAGGAATCTCGTGATCATGCCTTCGGTCGGGACCTCATAGACAATATCAGCCTGGGACAAGCCCCACTGCGGTCGCGCTTGAGGTGAGTTGTCGACGACGACCCCGAGCCACGAGCAGGACAGGGCTTGCGGAGGGGAGGCCGGGATCACCAGGCGGGCCGCCATCGGTGCTGCGCGGAATAGGTCCGCCTGCGGCCGGGCGCACCCGCTAGCTGAGAGTCCGATAAGGAGGGCGATGATGAGGCGCGAGGTGGAGTCCATTGATGTCCTTTGTCAGGTGTGTCGTAAAGGGTGTATGCGTATGGGGCGTGCCTTACCTGGTTGTGTCCTCCTGGGTTGTGCCCGAGTGCCGGGCCGCTAGACTCTGCCACGGCGGCTCATCCAGCCGCTGGCGCAGCCACGCCGTCACGTCCGCGAGGCTGTCCTCCGAGACATTGTGCCCCATGGAATATTCGCGATACGTCAGGGCCACCGGTAGGGAGGAGAGCCGGTCGCGAGCAGCGCGGCCGTGGTGAATCGGAAGCACGACATCCTCGGTGCCGTGGACCACGAGAATGGGCAATCCCCGCATCGCTTCTGCTGGGGCCATTTTCGGCAACACTTCCGGCAACACCCGACCGCTCATGGCGACCACACCGGCCAACTTCTCGGGGCGTGTGAGTGCCAGCGACAAGCTTATGATGGCCCCCTGGCTAAAGCCCAGCAGGTAGGTCCGGGACGGGTCTGTATTGTACGCCGCGATGACTTCATCAATGAAGAGCAACAGGGTGATCCGGCTGTGCTCTGCTTCCTGCGCGTTGATCTGCGGCGCGACCGGATCGAGCACGACATGAAACCACGCGTACATCCCGGGGCCCAGCGTGACCGGGCCCCGTGCGCTGACAATGAAAAAGCGCTCGTCCAGATACGGGCTCAACCCCATGAGGTCGCCTTCGTGGCTGCCTACACCGTGGAGAAGTAGCAACAACGGAGGGCGTGGGGATGAGGGACGGCGGGGCAGCTGGGTCAGGTGCACAAGGGACAGCCGCCGAGACGCAGACATACCGAAAGGATTTTCTCCCAGACCCGGCATCTCCTTGACCGCAGCCCGGGGCGTCTGCAGCGCGAGCGGGCGGGCAGGGGAGGGCACCGCCCTGTCGAACACACCCGAGAACCGCACTTGTCTGATTGTCTGACAGAGGGTGGCCTCGGTCGCCAGATGAGGCGTGATCGGCAGTCCGATTGAACGACGCAAAGTCTACGCTCAGATCGCCGAGCGGCTCCTCGCGCAAATCGGCGCGGGTCATCTGCGGCCCGGAGATCCGCTTCCCACCGAACGGCAACTGACACAGTCCTTCCGCGTGGGGCGTTCCTCAGTGCGGGAGGCGCTGCGCATCCTGGAGTCCCAAGGCCTGATCAAGCCGGTCGAGAGCGGCTC
Organism: bacterium; assembly: GCA_036393975.1. Lineage (GTDB taxonomy): Bacteria > Sysuimicrobiota > Sysuimicrobiia > Sysuimicrobiales > Kaftiobacteriaceae > 13-1-40CM-64-14. The sequence continues at coordinate 3,049 of DASWFZ010000084.1, forward strand.
CTTCGTCGTCGCGGACGCAAGCACCCCCCTCCATCACTCACTGGACCTGTTGCTCGCGTTGCAGGGGGGGACACTGCGCGAGCTGTTTGAGGTGCGCAAGATCCTGGAGGCAGAGTCAGCGGCTCTGGCAGCGACGCGGCGCACCGAGAGCGAGATGTCGGCCATGGCAGACGCCATCGAGGAGATGGAGGAAAGCCTCCAGGCCCAGGAGCGATACATCGAGGCCGATCTACGCTTTCACCTGACGATCGCCGCCGCCACCCGCAATCGCATGACGCTGCACATGATGCAGGCGATCCGGGCCCCGTTGCAGCGCGCCTTGGGGTCCATCTACCACATTCCTGGGAGTCCCCAGCGTTCGATCGACCAGCACACGCAAATTCTGCAGGCCATTCGCCTCGGCGATGCTGCAGGCGCCCGGCAACGCATGCGCGAGCATCTGGCCCGAGTGGAAGGCGATATTGACAACGTGCTCTCCCCCCAGCCCGCACCTGGCCCTGACCCCGTACATATGGGAGGTCTCCGTGGCTGAGCTGGCGTTCATCGGGCTGGGGGTGATGGGAGGCCGGATCGCCCGCCGACTGCTGGCGGCTGGCCATCGGGTCACCGGCTACAACCGGACGAAGGCGAAAGCGCGGTGGCTCCTGGAGGCGGGGATGTCCTGGGGCGACACCCCGCGCCAGGCCGCGCAGGCTGCCGATGTAATCTTTACGATGGTCACCGACACGGGAGCGTTGCAGGCGGTCACGAGCGGACCGGATGGCCTGATCGCGGGGCTGGGAGGCGGCAAGGTCTACGTGGACATGAGCACGGTCAGCTCGGCCTCCAGCCGCGCCCTGGCCACGGCGGTCGCAGCCCGGGGGGCGGCGATGTTGGACGCGCCGGTATCTGGCAGCGTCAGCACGCTTGAGGAAGGGCGCCTGTCCATCATGGTGGGCGGAGACCGCCAGACCTTCGAACGCGTGAAGCCGATCCTGCTCGCCATCGGCCCGACTGTAACCTACATGGGAGAAAACGGCTCGGCGGTCCTCATGAAGATCGCCACAAACCTCAACTTGGCCACGCAGATTCTCGCGTTCTCCGAGAGCGTGCTCCTGGCCGAGAAAGGGGGAATTCCTCGCGAGCTAGCAGTCCACGTGCTGCTCGACAGCGTGATTGCGTCCCCCATGCTGAAGTATCGTGGGCCCTTCGTCCTGCAGATGCCGAAAGAGGCGTGGTTCGATGTGACGCTGATGCAAAAGGATCTCGGTCTTGCCCTCGACCTCGGCCGCGAGCTCGCCGTCCCCCTGCCCACGACGGCGACGGCCAACCAATGGCTGACCGCTGCGCGGGCGATGGGTCTGGGAGACCAGGATTTTGCCGCAGTGTGCGAGGTGCTCGCGCGCCTCACCGGTCCGCGGCAGCGAGCGACCGGTCCCGCGCACGGCGCGGATGGCAGCGAGACAGAGGCTGAGCGATGACCGCGTCCGCGCCGCAGCCGCCCGATGGGACCGCCATCAGCCGGGAGCAAGGGCTACAGATGTACGCGCAGATGTACCGCATTCGCATCTTCGAAGAGCAGGTCAACGAGCTGTATACGTCTGCGAAGATGCCAGGCTTGGCCCACCTCTATATTGGCCAGGAAGCCGTGGCGGTGGGAGTGTGCCAAGCGTTGCGCGCGGATGATTACATCACGTCGACCCACCGCGGGCACGGTCACTGTCTGGCCAAAGGCGCTGCCGTGGATCGGATGTTCGCCGAGCTGCTCGGTAAAGCCTCCGGGTATTGCCGGGGCAAAGGGGGGTCGATGCACATCGCCGATCAGGAACGCGGCAATCTCGGCGCCAACGCCATCGTTGCCGGCAGCGCCGGGATCGCCACCGGCGCGGCGTTCACGGCGAAGCGATTGGGCACTGCCCGAGTGGCCGTCTGTTTCTTCGGCGAGGGCGCCCTCGGGCAGGGGGTGCTCTACGAGGTCATGAACTTGGCCTCGTTGTGGACGCTGCCGGTCATCTACGTCTGTGAAAACAACCTCTATAACGAGTACACGCACTACGCTGAAACGACCGCAGGCGAGATGCTAGCGCGCCCCAAGGCGTTTGGTATCCGGACCGAAGACGTTGACGGTCAGGACGTGCGTGCGGTGTACGCGGCAACGCACCGCGCGGTGGCCGCCGCCCGGGGCGGGCAGGGTCCGGCGTTTCTGCTCTGCCACACCTATCGCTTCCTCGGTCACCACGTGGGCGACGTCAACCGCGCGTACTACCGCAGCAAAGACGAAGAGCAGCGTTGGAAAGCGACACGCGATCCGCTGCAGGTGCTCGCGACGTGGATGGCCGCCCAGCGCTTGGCGGCGCCGGCCGACGTAGCGCAAGTGGAATCGCGGGTGCGGGGCGAGGTGACCTCCGGACTCGAGGTTGCCTTGACCGCGCCGTATCCGGATCCCCATGAGGTCGATCAGCATGTCTACGCGTAGCGAAACGGCCCCGGCGACAGCGGTCCGCGAACTGACCTTCGGCCAGGCGGTGCGCGAGGCGTTGGCCGAAGAGATGCGGGCGGATCCGTCAGTGTGCATCATCGGCGAAGATGTCGCCGAGGCCGGGACGCCCTTCAAGGTCCTCGCAGGGTTGGTGGACGAGTTCGGCCCGGATCGGGTCATCGACTCGCCCATCTCCGAGGCAGGGATTATGAGCCTGGCCGTGGGTGCGGCGATGACCGGGTTGCGACCGATCGTGGACATAATGTTCGGGGATTTCCTCACTCTGGCCATGGACCAGATCGTCAACCAAGCTGCCAAGGTCCACTACATGTCGGGCGGCAAGCTGAAGGTTCCGCTGGTCGTGCGGACCACGCTGGGCGCCACGCGCCGATCCGCCGCTCAGCACAGTCAGAGCCTGCACGCCTGGGTCAGCCACGTCCCTGGGCTAAAGGTCGCGCTGCCCTCGACCCCGTATGACGCGAAGGGTCTGTGGAAGACGGCGATCCGCGACGACAATCCCGTGGTCATTTTCGAGGACAAGCTGAGCTATCAGCTCAAGGGTCCCGTGCCCGACGGCGAGTACACGATCCCGTTCGGTCAGGCAGACATCAAACGCCCGGGAACTGACCTCACGATCGTCGCTACGAGCAGCATGGTGCAGGTCGCGCTGCGCGCCGCCCAGCTGCTCGAGGCCTTGGAGATTAGCGCGGAGGTTGTGGATCCGCGGACGACCGTCCCGTTGGATACCCGCACCTTGGTGGACTCGGCCAAGAAGACCAGCCGCGTCATCGTGGTGGACGAAGGCTACCAACGCTACGGTGTGACCGCGGAACTGGCAGCGGTGATCGGCGAGGGAGCCTTCCACTACCTGGACGCTCCGGTGAGGCGGGTGGGCGCATTGGACGTGCCGGTGCCGTTTTCGCCCGTGCTGGAGGATCTAACCGTGCCCACCAGCGAGCGTGTGGTGGAGACCGCGAAGGTATTGTGCGGACGCGTGTGAGGGGGGATTGAGATGGGGATCAAGACCTACGGCCTGATGACGGTGGACTGGGAAGAGCGGGTCAACGTTGAGCGCTTGCGTACGGAGCGTCTGGAGCGCGTGAAGAAGTTCTTGCTCTCGTCGGAGTTGGGCGCGCTGCTGTGCTTTGACATGAACAACATTCGCTACATCACGGCCACCCACATCGGCACGTGGGCGATGGACAAGCTGGTGCGTTTTACCCTGCTGCCCCGGGAGGACGACCCGATCTTGTGGGACTTCGGCTCGGCGGCGCGGCACCACCAGCTGTACAACCCGTGGCTGGGCGAGCGGTCCCGGGCCGGGATTTCCACGCTGCGGGGGGCCTACCCCGAGAGAGCGCAGGACGTAGCCCGCAAGATCCGCGTGGAATTGGAAGCGCGCAATCTGCACCGGGCGCCGCTCGGAGTGGACGTCATCGAGATTCCCGTCCTCGACGCACTCAAAGCGGAAGGCATCACTGTGGTCGACGGCCAGAGCCTGATGCAGGAAGTTCGGAAGATCAAGACCCAAGACGAGATCACCCTGCTGGCCACCTCCTGCATGATGGTGGACGCTGCGTACGAAGAGTTGTACCGGGTCATGCGCCCGGGGATGCGGGAAAACGAGTGCGTGGCCCTGGTTAACAAGGTGCTCTACGAGATGGGCTCCGAGCACGTGGAAGGCGTGAACGCTATTTCGGGGGAGCGGTGCAGCCCGCACCCCCACGTTTACACCGACCGCGTCCTGCGGCCGGGCGACCCGGCGTACTTCGACATTCTCCACAGCTTCAACGGGTACCGGACCTGCTATTACCGGACCTTTGCGATCGGCAGTGCCTCGCGAGCCCAGGTCGACGCCTACAAACGGTGTCGCGACTATCTGGATGCGGCGATCAGTCTCGTGAGACCGGGGGTGAGTACGGCCGACGTGGTCAAAGTGTGGCCTAAAGCGCAGGAGTTTGGCTTTGCCAACGAGGAGGCCGCGTTCGCTCTGCAATACGGTCACGGCGTAGGCTTGTCGATCTGGGAGAAGCCCATCTTCAGTCGCTTGGTCTCCCTCGACCACCCGGAACGGATCGAGGAAGGCATGGTCTTTGCGCTCGAGACGTTCTGGCCCGCGTCCGATGGGTGGTCAGCCGCGCGGATTGAAGAGCAGCTGGTCGTCACCAAAGACGGCTGCGAAATCATCACTCGCTTCCCGGCCGAGCAGTTGCTTGTTGCTGGCACCCGCTACTACACCGCGACCGGCCCGCTGCCCACGACGCGCGAGACCCAGTCTAACCTCAACCGCGCAGACTCCGGTACACTCGGGGCAGTGGCCAGCAGCGCTCGGCACGAGGGAAGCAAGGTCAGAGCCTAAGGACCGCAGTGGCGACACGCGTGATCATGCCAGCACTGGGCATGTCCCAGGAGACGGGTCGCCTGTTGCGTTGGTTGGTTGCGGAGGGCGCAGTTGTCGCCGCGGGCCAGCCCCTCTTGGAGATCGAAACGGATAAGGTCACGACCGAGATCGAGTCGCCTGCTGCGGGTCTCCTCGCGGGCGTTCGCGCCCGCGAGGGAGAAGAGGTTCCCGTGGGGCAGGTGATTGCTTTCGTCCTCGCTCCCGGAGAGTCACTGCCGCCTGTGGACCCAATGAAGCTCTCATCGCGGGAAGGTCTCGGTGCACCGCCGCACGTGTCGGCCAGTGCACCGGCGAGCCCCCCCGGGGGGCGGCCCGCAGCGTCCCCGAAGGCGAGGCGGTTGGCCCAGGAACGCGGCGTCGACCTCGCGGCGGTCACGGGATCGGGAGCGGGGGGGGAGATCACGGCGGCGGATGTGATGAAGGCAGATACTGCGCTTCCCGCCCCACGACAGATTGCTGCAGGCAGCACGACGTGGGCGCGGATGGCCGAACGGATGACCCAGAGCTGGATATCCGCCCCTCACTTTTACCTCAGCCGGGAGCTGTCGGCCCAAGCGATGGTGGACCGGCGCAAGCATTGGTCAGCCCAGATCCCGACGGTCACGTACACTGACATGATCGTCGGCATGGTGGCGAAGGCGTTGCGCCAGCATCTGCAGTTGAATGCACGCTGGAAAGAAGGCGCGGTCGTCGTGGCGGATCAGATCGGCATCGGCGTAGCCGTGGCCACGGACGCGGGTCTGCTCGTGCCCGTGCTGCGGCGGGCAGACGAGTTGGCACTGGCGGAGATCGCGCGGCGGCGATTTGATCTAGTGACCCGCGCGCAATCCGGTCAGTTGCAACCCGACGACGTGGTCGGCGGGACGTTTACGATCAGCAACCTCGGGATGTATGGCGTGGACACCGTGGCGCCCATTCTCAACCCACCCCAGGCGGCGATCTTAGGGGTGGGACGGATTGCCGACCGCGTCGTAGCGGTGGACCGAGCGCCCGCCGTGCGTCCGATGATGACCCTGACCCTGGCGTGCGACCACCGCGTGGTTGACGGCGCCCGCGCCGCCCAGTTCCTCGAGACCGTGGCGCGCGGGCTGGAAAGCCTGGAGGGTTTGGTCCTGTGAGGGCGGATGACCGGATCAGTCCTCTTCCAGCGCTTACACGCGCGCCCGCACCCATCCAGGCGACGGTGGTTGTCGATCAGGTCAACAAGAGTTTCTGGCGCCGGGGGACAGCCGCATTGCAAACGTGCAGTCTCGAAGTCCCCTCAAACGAAATTGTGTGCGTCATCGGTCCCAGCGGATGCGGAAAGACGACGCTGCTCCGCATCGTCGACGGGTTGATCCCCGTCGATAGCGGCCGCGTCCTGATCAACGGGACCGAGGTGGAGGCGCCGCGACGGGATGTGGCCATGGTGTTTCAACACGTGGGGTTACTTCCTTGGAAAACGGTCTCCGACAACGTGGCCTACGGGCTGCGTCTCCAGGGCCACCCGGAGCGTGAGGTTTCAGAGACTATTGCCCGCTACATCGACCTCGTCGGCCTCCGCGGATTTGAATCCGCCTACCCCTACCAGCTGTCTGGGGGGATGCAACAACGGGTCGGCTTGGCGCGGGCCCTTGCGGTCAATCCCACAGTCCTCCTCATGGACGAGCCTTTTGGCTCCCTGGATGCCCAAACCCGCGAGTTGATGCAGGAGGAGTTGCTGCGGGTGTGGCGCAGCCAGCCCACGACGATGATCTTCGTCACTCACAGCATCGATGAGGCGATCATCCTGGGAAGCCGTGTGGCCCTGATGACCCGTCGACCGGGACAGATCAAAGAAGTGCTCGACGTAGACATTCCCCGGCCTCGAGATCCCGAGGCAGTCCGCCGTTCGCCGCGCTATCTGGAAATGCGGGAGCACATCTGGCACCAGCTGAAAGTCGAAGTGGGGGGGAGGGCTCTCTCATGAGTGCGGTGGTCGACCAGAGTCGACCGGTGCAGCGACGGCGGGAGGGTGGCCTGACGCTGTCGCCTCGGATGGTCCGTGTCCTGTCTGTGGTCGTCGGGTTGGCGGCGTGGGAAGTCTACGGCCGCGCCGTGCACTCTGTCATCCTGACCTACCCGTCAGCTGTGGTGCGGGCGGCATACGAGCTCATCCGCGCGGGAGAACTCCAGTTCTACCTGCAGAGCAGCGTCGTCGTGCTCGCGTTGGGACTGGCCTCTGCCGTGGCCGTGGGGATTCCCCTGGGGATCCTGATGGGCCGCCGCGCGATCATTGAGCACGCCATCGATCCGTACGTGAACGCCCTGTACGCCACACCGCTGGTCGCAGTCATTCCCGTCATCGTCGTCTGGTTCGGCTTTCAGACTACGGCCAAGGTTGTCCTCGTGTTTCTGTTCTGCGTCTTTCCCGTGCTCATCAACACGTTCCAGGGCGTCAAGAATACCGACGCCAGGCTCGTCGAAGTGGCGCGGTCGTTCTGTTCTTCAGAGTGGCGGTTGTGGCGCGACCTGGTCCTGCCGTCTTCAGTCCCGTTCATTTTGGCCGGCATTCGCTTGGCGATTGGCCGGGGGCTGGTGGGCATGGTGGTGGCGGAGTTCTACACGACCATTACGGGATTGGGTTATATGATCGTCCAGTACGCCAACTCGTTCCGCATGGACCGGCTCTTCGTCCCCATCGTCGTGCTGATGCTCATGGGAGTGGGATTGACGGGTGTGTTGCGGTACCTCGAACGCCGGATCGCCCCGTGGCTCCAGGTGCCGCAGGAGGAGTGACGGAGTGACGACTGATCGGAGGTGGGGAATGCAGAGGAATCTAGGACGATCGGTCCGCGTCGCGGTAGCCGTGGCGGTCCTGCTGGCCAGCGTGCCGGGCTCGGGGACCGCTCAGCCGAAAGTGAAGACAGTCGGGTTCGCCATGCCGACCACACCGCCCAACGTAGTGCACATGCCCGTCTGGGTCGCCCAGGACGCCGGCATCTTCGCCAAGTACGGCCTCGATGCGAAGATTTTCACGTTCGAAGGCGGGCCCGCCGCGATGCGCGCATTAATCGGTGGCGGAGGCCAGATCACCGTCGCCGCCCCGGGGATTCCCCCGTTCGTTTCCGCGCTGGCGCAAGGTGCGGAGCTGAAGGCGATCGGCACGTATGCCGTCCGGCACCCCGTCGCCATGGTCGCGCAAGCGGAGATCACGCGGTGCGAAGATCTGCGGGGCAAGAAGATCGGGACCCCGGGGGGGACCGGCGCGTACGCCGAGGTGATGGCCCGCGGCTTCTTGCAATCCTGCGGGTTGACTCCCCGTGATGTCCAGTACGTCAACCTGGCGATCGGAGCGCGGGTCGCCGCGTTGGCCACGAATCAAATTGATGCGATCGTCTTGCACGTGGACCAAGTCTACGAGGCCAACAAGACCAAACCGTCGTTGCACATCGTGGCCCACATGGCCCAAGTCCTGCCCAACGGGTGGTACGCCGCGTACGTGGTCACCGGAGACCAGATTCGCACCGATCCGCAGCTAGTCCAGAGTGTGGTGATGGCGCTGGTCGAGGCGAATCGCTTCATCTACCAGAACCGCGCCGCGACAATCGACATCGGCGTGAAGTACACCAAGTTTAGCCGAGACGTAGTCGAGAAGACCTATGACGAGCTGGCCCGGATCGGGATTTGGCCGGTGAACGAAGGACTCACGCCAGAGCGGGTCACCGCGGGAATTGAGACTGAGGTGCAACTCGGGACGATCGCGGCCGACACCAAGCCGACGTACGAGCAGGCAGTGCAGTGGGGTTTTTTGCGCGCCGCGATTACGAAGCTGGGGCGGTGGACTGGGGACCCGCGTTGGCACTAAGTATGCATGCCATGGGGACGGTGACAACACGGCGACAGCGCCGCGGTCGGTTGGCCGGTGCGCCCAGCGCAGCTGATGCGGAGTGCATCCGTGCCTGATCAGAGGATCCAAGACGCGATCGCCCACTGGGCGTCCCGTTTCATTGCGCAGGGGGTGGACTACAACGACTTCGTGCGCACGACGTCGACTCTCGAGCACTGGGAACAGTGGCTGGACGCCTGGGTCGCCACCGCAGAGGGCCATGTACACCAGGCCGAAGAGGCCGAACGGCGCGGGAGGAAACTGACGGCGGGCGAGGCGTACGTCCGCGCTGCCGTCTGCTTTCACTTTGCGAAGTTTGTCTGGTTGGTCGATCTGTCGAAACGGCGCGCCGTCGCCGACCGCGCCGTCCGCACGATGTATGCCGCCCTCAGCCTTCTCGATCCGACCGCGTTGCGGTTGGAGATTCCCTTCTCCAGCACGACGATGGTCGCCAACGTCCGCCGGCCCTCCTCCGTCGGTCGCCACCCCCTTGTGCTCCTTCTGCCTGGGCTCGACTCTACGAAAGAGGAGTTCTTTCACTGGGAAAACGTTTTTCTGGCCCGGGGCCTCGCCACGCTCTCGTTAGATGGGCCGGGGCAAGGAGAGACCGGGTATGCGACCATAATTCGTCCGGACTATGAGGCGGCGGTGACCAAAACCCTCGACGCACTAGCCCCTCGGACAGATCTCGATCTCAACCGAGTGGCGGCCGTGGGGGTGAGTCTGGGCGGGTATTATGCCCCGCGTGCCGCCGCGTTTGAGCCCGCGATCAAAGCGGTCGCCGCTATCGGCGGACCTTACGATTTCGGAGCGTGCTGGGAGCAGCTCCCTTCGCTCACGCGTGAAGCGTTCATCCATCATGCCGGCGCGAGCGGTGAGATCGAGGGGCACACCAAAGCGTCCCACCTATCTTTGGCGGGCGTGCTGGGCCAGGTTCGTCAGCCGTTCTTAATCGTGGCGGGTAAGCAGGACCGGCTCATCCCTTACCAGCAAGCCGAACGTGTCGCCGCCGAGGCCCCCAACGCCACGCTCGCACTGTACCCGGAGGGCACGCACGTGTGCAACAACATTCCCTACAAGTACCGGCCACTCGTGGCGGACTGGATCGTCGAGCGGCTCCGCGAGGTCAGGTGATGCCATCTGGGTCTCCGTGAGCGACGGTGGTGACCGAGGCGACGACACGATGGGTCGGGCGAGCGGTGCGGCGCCTCGAGGACCCGCGTTTTCTGCGTGGCCAGGCGCGCTACGTCGACGACATCGTGCTGCCGCAGATGGCGTATCTCGCGGTCGTCCGCAGCGCGGCCGCGCATGCGCAGGTGCGCCGCGTGGATGTGCGCGCCGCCGCGGCGGGTCCCGCGGTGCTGACCGTTGTGGTGGGGACCGACCTCGCCGGGTCCATCTCCCCCGTTCCGCCTAACGCCGTCGAAGGTGCTCAGGTTGCCCCGGTGCCGCACCCAGTCCTTGCCCGGGACCGTGTGCGCTATGTCGGTGAGCCAGTCGCCGCTGTCCTGGCCGAGACCCGTGCGGCAGCCGAAGATGCCGCGTCGTTAATTGACATCGAATATGACACGCTGCCGGTGATCACCGACCCCCTGCAGGCGCAATCGGCAGCGGCGCTCCACGGCGCGGCCCCACAGAACGTCTTGCTCCGCTGGGTGCGTTCCTCTGGAGACGTGCAAGGCGCTTTTGCGTCTGCCTCCCGGATCGTCGCGCAGCGTTTTCACATACCTCGCCTTGCCGCCGCGCCTATTGAGCCGCGCGGCGCTGTGGCGTCCTACGATCCCGGCACCGACCGGCTCACCGTGTGGTGCTCGGCGCAGGATCCTCACCGGCCACTTGCGCAGCTCAGCCGCGCGCTGAGTCGGCCAGACGACCGCATCCGCGTCATTGTCCCCGACGTCGGCGGGGCATTTGGGAGCAAGGGCGCCGTACCCGTGGAAGTCATCTTGGCGGCGTGGCTCGCGATGCGGGTGGGGCGGCCCGTTAAATGGGTGGAAGACCGTCGCGACAATCTGGCGGCATCCTACCAGGGTCGGGGGTTGGATGCGGAGATCGAGATCGCGCTGGATGCCGGGGGCACCATCCGGGCTCTGAGGGCGCGGTTGACCGCCGATCTGGGCGCCTACTTGTTCCCCTCCACTCCCGTTGTGCCGGTGACGACCGCCATGCTGTTGACGGGGACATATGCGATTCCGGCGGCCGCCGTGGAACTCGTCGGCGTCGCGACCAATAAAGTCCCCACCGGACCCTATCGCGGTGCTGGCCGTCCGGAGGCAGCATACCTGCTAGAACGCGTGGTGGAGCTAGCTGCCCATGAAGTCGGCATCGATCCCGTTGCACTGCGGCGGCGCAACTTGGTGTCTGCCGACCAGTTCCCCTATCGCACCCCGTTGGGATTCACCTACGACTCGGGGAACTACGCTCGCGCCCTGGAACGGGTGTGCACGCTACTGGATTACGACCGCTGGCGCAGAGACCAAGCGGCCGCGCGCCAGGAGGGACGTCTTGTAGGAATCGGAGTGGCGATGTATGTCGAACGCGCGGGAAGCGCGGTGTGGGAGAGTGCGGCGGTCAGCGTGACGCCCGCCGGGCATGCCATCGTGCGCATTGGATCCACCCCCACCGGTCAGGGCCACGTCACCACGTTCAGTCAGATCGTCGTTGATGCGCTGGGTATCGAGTTCGATGCAGTCACCATCGAGCAGGGCGACTCCGCCATCGTGCCGCGCGGGGTGGGGACCTTTGGCAGCCGCTCCATCACGATCGGGGGATCCGCGCTAGTGACCGCCCTCGAACAGATCAAGGTCAAAGCGGGACTCATCGCCGCCCACTTGCTCGAAGCGGGTGGGCAGGATATGGTCTGGACCGAGGGTCAGTTCCATGTGGGAGGCGCCCCGCAGCGAGGTGTCACACTGGCGGAGGTGGCCGCGGCGGCCTATCAACCTGGCCGCCTCCCGCGCGGGATGGCACTGGGATTGGAGGCCCACGGCGTGTTCCAGCTGCCAGGTCCCGTTTTTCCCTTTGGGGCGTACGCGGCGGTGGTTGAAGTCGATCCTCTCACTGGCGAGGTCGCGATTCACAAGCTCGTGGCCGTCGATGACGCAGGCCGCATCGTAAACCCGCTGCTCGCCGAAGGGCAAGTGATCGGCGCCGCCGCGCAGGGATTTGGGCAGGCGTGCCTTGAGGAGGTCGTCTACGGGGAAGACGGCCAGCTGCTCACGACGACGTTTGCGGACTATGCCCTCGCCCGTGCGCCGCAAGTTCCGACATTGACTGCGACATTTTTGGAAACGCTGTCCCCGCTGAACCCCTTGGGGGCCAAGGGCATCGGCGAGGCGGGTTCGATCGCGACCCCCTCCGCCCTCGCCAATGCGGTTCTCGACGCCCTGGCGCCATTGGGGATACGGCACATGGACTTTCCGCTCACCCCCCGCCGCATCTGGGACGCGATCGAAACCGCCACCCCGGGCCGCGTGGCGAGAGCGTAACAGGACGGGTTCTCCCAGCTCCGATCGGGCGGAACCTGTGGCGGCCATGTCGAAGAGGACGATGGATGATCGGTGGGCGTGCCATGAGTGTCTATCTCATTCTGAAGTTTGTGCACGTCGTGCTCGCCATCATCGCCGTGGGCGCAAATGCGACCTATGGGGTATGGCTGGCACTGGGTGCTCGCGAGCCACAGCACTTGCGCATTCTCCTGCGCGGAATCCAATTTCTTGATCGGCGCATCGCGAATCCCGCGTACGGACTGCTGCTCCTCACTGGGCTAGCGATGCTGGCAGTGGGTCACCTGAACGCGCGGACGCCGTGGATCACGGTTGCGTTGATCCTCTTCGTCGTGGCTGTCGCGGTGGGAGTCGCGGGCTTCGATCGCGCGCTGGAACG
>DASWFZ010000085.1:0-4723 GCA_036393975.1 bacterium
CGGCCGGATCGAAGGTCGTTAGGCACCTCCCCGGCCCTTTCGCCGCCGACAGCGTCCTTCATCGGCCCTCAGCGCCAAGGCATCCACCGTGCGCCCTATGTAGCTTGAAACCCACTTTAGGAGTAGCTGTTTAGAGCCTGCAGAAATCCCTTCGCGTCTGCACACCCAGACACGACGGGCCCCATCTGGCGATGGGGGATGACTCCAGATGCCTCGGGAGCGTCCGGAATCCACGGTATGCGGTTGTCAAGGTACGCGTCCGGGGATTCGGACGGTCGATTCTGGGCCTGGAAGACACAAAAAAAGAGGGGATGAGCAGCCATCCCCTCGGTGCTCACCGCGAATGTACGTATTCGATTACGGGCTAGATGTGATGAAGATCCGTGTTCCCTCCCGTATCTTACAGGCAAATTTCATTATAGGCTCGAGCGAAACCTTGTCAAGACATTGCCATCGATGGGTCAAACCTTCCGCCCCCGACCCTCTGGCGGGTGCTCACGACCGGTCCTCTCTCACACCCTCCCGGCTTTCGTTTGAGGGCGGGCCATATGTGATTCGCCGACGGCCCCACCGCTCAGAATGGCGACCAGGACGGCGAGCTGCGCTTCCGGTGAGACCGCGAGACCAACGAATCCGGTCAACAGGGCCAAGAGTGCGACAATGAGGCGGACACCGAGCGGCCCAGTGCCCAAGAGTCTTCGAAACCACGCCAACCCGACGACGTACGTGGCGACGCCGCCCGCGAGAAACCATGTCGCGGGCGCAGGGGCGGGTTGCGCGGAACGCACGATGGCAAGCTTGACTCCAGCGGCGAGCACAATGATTCCGCCCAAGATCACCAAGAACGCGTAGCCGAACGCGTAGAGGGCCAGCCAGGGACTTCGAGCGCGGTCCGCGCCGCTAAGGACGCGCTCCGCGCGCTCATCTTCCCCGTCGAAGTACAACCACCAGAGTGCAGCTGCGACGGACAGGCCAAGGACTGATGTCAGAATGAAACCAGGACGTAGATCGCGTCCGGCTAGGCCCATGCCGAGGGCGACAACGGATTCGCCGAGGGCGATGAGGATGATCAATCCATGGCGCTCGACGAAATGAGCTGCGCGGATGGAGAACCCAGACACCGGAATGAAGTACGGGGTGATCCAGTGCAGCACAAAACTTCCGGACCACAGTGTCCACCGCCCGGCACCGTCCGTGAACCCTCCGAGGAGCAGCAAGATTGCACTGATGGCATTGAACGGTCCCAACCGGCCCAGGGCCCGTGGCGCGCTCTCCTCGCTGGTCCGCAGGAACATCCCGGTGTGCACTAACGTCACCACAAGATAGCCAAGGCCGAAGGCCACCCCGCTGTCACCAAACGCGCGGGGGATCGCCAGCGCGACGGTCAGAAACCCCGCCATGCCGATCAGGATTAAGAGCCGGAAGGCGGGCTCGCGAGGAGGGACAGCGTTCGTCAGCCACGCGTAGCCCCCGTACATCCACCAAATGTTGCCAAAGATCAGCACGGCTCGCACGAGGCCGATGATCGTGGGGTCTTGGGCGAGCACGGTCGTGAGCTGCGTAATGGCAAAGACGAAGACCAGGTCAAAGAATAGCTCGACACTCGAGACACGGATGTCCGTCGGCACGACCCTGCTGGTCACCTGACCACCATTCGACGACGAGTGCTGTGTTTCAGCAAGGATGGGGTGATGTGGATCGCAATGCAGGTCGAAGGCCTTCTATGGATCAATGGGAGGGGGATACTTAATCTGGCACGACGAGGTGGAGGTCCCCGAACTCGTGCCAGAGGTAACCGGCATCCAGTGCGGCATGATACGCCTGTTCGACTTGCACCCGCCCGGCGATCGCCTCAAGTAGTGCGAGGTGTGTCGACTTCGGTTCGTGGAATCCCGTGAGCAGTCCATCCACAACCTTCAACGCGTGCTCAGGGGTAATGACCACATCGGTCCAACCGCGCGCGGCGATCGGGCGGCCGGCGGCATCGACAGCGCTCTCCAGGGCACGGACGACAGTCGTCCCGACGGCAATCACTCGGCCCCGACGCTTCTTCGCGCGTTCGACGGCCGCAGCAGTTTCGTGTGACACTTCAAAGTACTCTTCGTACGGCGGCTCACCATACTCCAGACTCGCGACCCCTGTGTGCAAGACGATTGAGGCGAGGAAGATACCCCGTAGCGCAAGCCGGTCGAGGATCTCCGGGGTGAAGGGCCTGCCGGCGGACGGCATCTCCGCCGAACCAGGCACGGATGCGTATATGTTTTGATACATCTCGATCGGCCAGGTGCCTTGCACGTACGGATAGGTGATGGGGCGTCCCCATCGCGACAAATACGGGAGCAAGGGTTCGGGGAGATCGAATCGAGCGACCCACAGGCGCGTCGATCCGGGATAGGGCACAAGGGCGACGACAGAGCCAGCTCCGGGCAGCGCAAAGACCTCTCCGGGTGATGGGGTCACTTTCCGGAACTCCACGACAACTAATCCGGCGGGCAAATGTGTGGACACATGCAACGCAACCTCGGAGTCATCGCGGCGACGGGCGGTTAACGCCGCCGGCAGCGTGGCGGAAATGTTAACGACGACCAGATCACCCGGACGCAAGAAGGTGGGGAGATCGCAAAAGCGCGCATAGAAAATATGATCGTCGTTCGCATGGGAGACTAACAGCCGCACCGCGTCGCGAGTCAAGCCGCGGGCTTCGGGGGGCTCATGCGCCTCCAAGCGGCTCGGGACGGTAAAGTCCAAACGTTCTATTGACGCATGCACGCTGGCGGACATCGCGCTCAGCGGACTCCCACGTGGGGCACGGTGATGAGTTTCAACGCCTCGTACCGGCCCGGCGGAAGTCCCTCCTCCTCGACTAGACGTACGAAGGCGGGCGCGGGCACGTCGGGACCGGGCAGGTGCGTGAGGTCGACTCCGGGTTCAGCGCGCCGGTGCATCTCGGTGTTCATGTCACCCGGATCGACGATATAGACGCGAATCCCGGTGGCATCCAGCTCGACAGCGAGCGTGCGCGAGAGATGTTCCAACGCTGCCTTGCTGGCGCCGTACCCGCCCCAGCCTGGATAGGAATTCACACCAGCGTCTGAGGTGACGTTGAGGATCACGCCCGCCCCGCGTGCTTTCATCTGGGGCACCAGCAACTGGATTAGGTGTAGCGGCGCAACCGCGTTGATCCGCAGAACGCGCAGCAAGGCATCCCAAGGATAAACGTCAAGTGCGGGCATCGGGCTGGGCCCGATTTCGGATGCGTTGTTGACGAGGATGTCCACGCGGCTGAAGCGATCGAGGGCAGCTTGGGCGATCCCCTCGGCGTCCTCGCCCACGTCGGCTGGTATCGCCAGGACGTCCGTGACTCCCCGCAGTTCGTCTGCGGCCTTCTGCAGGTTAGCCACCCCACGAGCGACGAGGACAAGCTTGGCTCCACGCCTTGCATAGAGCCGAGCAATTTCTTGTCCCAACCCCTTGGATGCACCCGTAATGACTGCTACCCGGTCGCGCAGTTGCATGAACGAGTCCTCCCGCCTGCACCGCCGACGAACAAGGGCATGCGCTGGCCTGAGCATGACATCGGCACCGTCGCATGCCAAACGGTCTTACGACAGGGTTAGCACCTGTACTAAAGGGAAGGTGAAACCGGGACGGCAGGAAGGAGAGAGCTACAACAACCCGCGCTGGGTAGCGAGGGCAACGGCTTGGGCGCGGTTCTCGGCGCCGAGTTTGTTCAGGATCGAGGTGACGTGAAACTTGACGGTCCGTTCGGTGATGCCCAGCGTACGCGCGATCCTCTTGTTGGCCTGCCCGCCGGCCACCAGCCGCAGGACCTCGCGTTCGCGGTCGCTCAGGGCAGCGGCCCGTGCGCGGGGACTCAGCGCGCCCACTACCTTGGAAGCGATGCGTGGCTCAAGGTACGACCCGCCGGCATGCACCGCCCGGATGGCGCGCGCAATCTCCTCCAGCGACGCGCCCTTCAACAGGTAGCCCTGGGCCCCGGCCCGCAGAGCTCCTATGACCCGCTCATCCGTATCATAGGCCGTGAGGATGAGAATCTTGGATTGAGGACGGACGCCGCGGAGTTTGGGGATCGCCTCGAGGCCGCTTTGAGCGGGCAGCTCCAGGTCCAACAAGATGACATCGGGGCGCTGAGCGGCGACGAGAGGCAGGGCGTCTTCGGCGGATCCGACCGCCCCCACAACTTTGAATTCCTTTTCGTCTGAGAGCGCCGCCACCAAGCCTTCGCGCACGACGGGATGGTCGTCGACGACGACGATCCGAATCATCGCCCCGCCCGCGAGAGGGGGATGGAGGCGACGATGGTCGTCCCCGTAGGCGGGCGGCGGCGACTCTGCACCCGCAGGGTCCCCCCGAGCACCCGCGCGCGCTCTCGCATCCCCGTAAGACCATGCCGATCCTGTGGCACCGCCCGGAGATTGAATCCGCCCCCGTTGTCGCGGATCGAGAGCTCCACGCGGCGCGGGGTCTGGTGCAAGTTGAGCTCGACTTCCGTCGCATCCGCGTGGCGG
This sequence comes from bacterium, assembly GCA_036393975.1. Classification (GTDB taxonomy): domain Bacteria; phylum Sysuimicrobiota; class Sysuimicrobiia; order Sysuimicrobiales; family Kaftiobacteriaceae; genus 13-1-40CM-64-14. Next base: position 4,530 of record DASWFZ010000085.1, read on the forward strand.
CGAATGTTCGCGAGGGCTTCTTGTGCGATGCGGAATAGCTCCCCTTCGACCCGCGACGGCAGCGCCCGCGGGGCGTCTGCGATCACGTGCACGCGAATACCCGTCTCAGAGGTAAACGCACGTGATAGGGCCCGCAACGCCGCGCCGAGGGGCTTGCCTTCGAGCGGTGCCGCCCGCAAATCCAGCACCGACCG
>DASWFZ010000086.1:0-11638 GCA_036393975.1 bacterium
GCGAGGGTACCCTGGGCTGTCCGGCGTCCTCCCACGAGCAAGCGCGCCCCCTCTTTCTGGCCCACTTCCACGTAGCCGTGCACCCGCTCTAGCTGGGTGTCGCTCACGACCGGGCCGACATCGGTCTTCGGATCCAACCCATCTCCCAGACGCAGCTGTCGCGCCCGCTCCACCAATCGGTCCGTCAGCGCCGCACGCACCGGGCTGTGCGCGATGATCCGGCTGCAGGCTGTGCACCGCTGCCCTGACGTCCCAAATGCGCTCCAGATCAGCGCATCCGTAGCCAAGTCTAAGTCGGCATCCTCCATCACGATCGCCGCGTTCTTACCGCCCATCTCCAGCGACACGCGTTTGCCCGCGCGCCCGCACTTCTGGGCAATCCCGAGCCCTGTCTCTGTCGAGCCCGTGAAGGAGATAATCGCCACGTCCCGATGCTCCACAAGCGCATCCCCCACGGCCCCGCCGCTGCCGGTGACCACATTCAGCACCCCGGGGGGCAGGCCCGCCTCTTGCAGAATCTGAGCGAACCGCAGACCCACCAGTGGCGTGTAGGTCGCCGGCTTAAACACGACGGTGTTCCCGCAGATCAGCGCAGGAATGATTTTCCACGACGGGATCGCCATCGGGAAGTTCCACGGGGTGATGACACCCACCACGCCCACGGGGACGCGGATGCAGTACGCGGCCTTGTTGGGCATCTCACTGGGCGTGGTGTACCCGCGCAGGCGGCGGCCCTCGCCGGCGATGAAATAGGTCATGTCGATGGCTTCTTGCACGTCCCCCCGAGTCTCGGCCAACACCTTGCCCATCTCTTGGGTCATCAGTCGGGCGAGATTTTCTTTCTCTTCGACCAGCAGCTCGGCGGCATGAAACAAGATCTCCGCGCGACGAGGGGCGGGGTACTTGCGCCACTTCTCAAACGCCGCTTTGGCCGCCTCGATGGCGGCGACGACGTCCGCAGATTCCGATTTGGGCACGTGGCCCAAGACCTCGCCAGTCGCGGGATTCATCGACGGCATGGTCTGGCGGCCGGTCGATTCGACCCACTTACCGTTAATCAGATTTTTGGAGAGTTCGGGTGTCACTGTTGCCACGTGATGTTCCTCCTCCTTGCACGTACTACGGGATCGCAGAGCGCGATCATGAGGACCTACAAATCCATGCTAACACAGCAGAAAGTCGGCCGAATAACGCGTAAGCAGGCTGACACTCACTCCACCCGAGGGCTGGGAAGGGTGTCCTGACGGAAGTTTGGTACGGAGCGACGCGGTGGTGCGACTTCCTCCTCCCCATGGCCGACGGGGGATGTCCCCTCACGTCGCGAACCAAAGGGGATGATGTCTCCGGCGCCCCTGCGGATCCGACCTCTCCACGCTATCGACATCGACCCGTGCGCACGGTTGATCGCCGCAGATCCTTTGTGGAAGCGCTATCACATCACCCTGGCGCGGGCGCGCCGTCTGCTCCGGGAGGTGCTCGCCACCGCCCACCGGGGTGGGGGCAGGATGAGTGAGGCTGGCGAGTTCGCAGTCGCGCACAGCGGGGGGCAGGTCGTTGGCTTCATCTGGTTTCGGCTGGATGGCACCTTTCACCATAGTGGCTACGTCCGCTGGATCGGCGTGGCACCGCACGTCCGAGGACAGGGCGTTGGCGCGGGTCTAATGGCTTACGCCGAACGCAAGATCTTCGCCCGCGGGCCCAACGTCTTTCTCATGGTGTCCGCGTTTAACGCGGGGGCGCAGGCATTCTACAAGCGGTTGGGCTACACGGAAATTGGGGCGGTGCCCAACTACGCGATCTGGGGGATTACGGAGCGGCTCTTCCGCAAAACCCGGGGGCCGTTGGGCGCAACTGCCGCACGGGTAGCCGCTCGCCGGCCTCGGTCAACGTCACGGATAAGTGTGTCGGTCTCGTAAAAGAAACACGACGGACACGATAACAGAGGGGGGACGAATGTGAGAGTGCGGTGGTGGCTGTGGCTCGTGATTGGAACGTTGATCCTACCCGTCCTACCGGCGCGGGCCGGCCCGGCCGGGGCTACTTTGACCATCGGGGTCGACCAGGAAGCCATCGGCTTGGACCCTAACCTGGTGACGGCGTTTTCCTCGTTCCGGAGACTCGACTTCCTTTACAACAAGCTGGTCCGCTACAATGACCGGCTCGATATCGAGGGCGACCTGGCCGAATCCTGGGAGTACCTCGATCCTCGGACCGTCGTATTCAAACTGCGCAAGGGCGTGAAGTTCCACGACGGCTCTGAGATGACAGCCGAAGACGCGAAGTTTACTCTCGAGCGCGTACTTGATCCCGCCACTAAGTCTCCGGGCCGTTCGTTCATCGACCAGATCGCCAGTATCGAGACACCGGATCCCTACACGGTGCGCATCAAACTTAGCCTCCCCCTGGCTTCACTGCTCTCCGGGTTGTCATCTGCTAACTTGTCGATCGTGGAGAAGTCAGCGGTCCAGAAGGCCGGCAACTTGCAACGCACGGAGGCCGGCACGGGGCCCTTCATGCTCGCGGAGTGGGTCCCGGACAACTTCATCCGGCTGGTGCGCAACCCCAACTACTTCCGCCGGGGGTTGCCCAAAGTGGACACGCTGATCATCCGCGTCATTCCCGACCAGGCCTCGCTGCTCGCCGGTCTGCGGGCAGGTGACCTAGATCTCGCCAGCATCAGCCAGGGGACCGCTATCACATCGGCCAAACGGGAGCCCTCCTTGGTCGTGCTGCAAAAACCGGGGCTTAACTTGCGCATCTTCTCGTTCAACACCAGCCGGCCCCCGTACACGGACCCTCGCGTCCGTTACGCGGTGTCCTGGGCGATCGACCGCCAAGCGATTATCTCCACTGCCGAATTTGGGTATGCGGCAGTCTCGGGGCCGATTCCGGCCGCGACACCCTGGGCGCTGCCGACCTCCCAGCTGCCGTCATACAGTCAAGATCTCGCCCGCGCCAAACAGCTGCTGTCGGATGCGGGGTTCCCCAACGGCTTTGCTACCAAGATCGTGACCTCCCCGACCTATGAAGGGGGGATCGCCGTCGCCCAAGTCATTCAAGACCAGTTGCGCGGCATCGGCGTGCAGGCCACGCTGGAGAACATTGAGTGGGGCACCTACATTAACCGGTGGGTGGCGCGGGACTTCGATACGATGATCGAGCTACGTGGCGGGGACCCCGATCCCGATCGGTTCCTGTACCGGACCTTCCACAGCACGGGCGCGGTCAACAACTTCCTCTTCAAGGACAGCGCCATTGACCGTCTGCTCGAGCGCGGACGCGTCAACGTGGATCCGGCCAGGCGCAAGGTGATCTACGATGAGCTGCAGCGCGCGCTCGTGGAAGCCGCCCCCGCAGTGTTCTTGTATGGGCCGATGGAGACGCAAGTGCTGCGGGCCTCCGTCCATGGCTTCAAGCTCATCGGGAATGGCGCCTTGTACTACTTGGAGGAAGCCACCGTCGAGCGGTAATCTCGCTTTGCCTATGGGGATCCGGGGCGGCTGACGTCTCGGATCCCCCGCGACCTCGATGCAGCGATACCTCGCCGCGCGCGTGATTTCGCTCGTCCCGGTGTTGGTGGGCATCCTCGCCGCCGTCTTCTTGCTCATCCGGCTGATTCCCGGGGACGCCGTGCAGCTCTTCTTGGGTACCCAAGTCGAGATGACGCCCGAGCAAATGACCGAGCTGCGGCGCTTCTTCGGCGTCGACAAGCCGATCTGGGCGCAATTCCTCGATTACGGGAGCCGGATTGTTCGCGGAGAATTTGGGGTATCGTTGCGCACGGCGCGCCCCGTGCTGCCCGATATCTTGGCGCGGCTGCCCGTCTCGGCTGAACTTGCCACGCTCTCACTCGTAATCGCCGTCGCGCTCGCCCTACCCCTGGGCATTGCGTCAGCCGTCACCCGCAACTCGACCTTCGACGTGCTCACCCGCATTGGGGGATTGCTCGGGCTCTCGATCCCTAACTTCTGGCTGGGGGCGATGCTGATCTTGTTCTTCTCACGCTATTTCCACGTTTCGGTGGGCCGCTACGTGCCGCTGACCCAGGATCCGCTCGCGACACTACGCAGTCTCGCCCTGCCTGCCCTCGCCCTGGGGGCGGCGATCGCCGCGATTCTGATGCGCTACGTGCGGTCGGCCCTACTGGAAGTCTTGGGCCAGGAGTATGTCCGCACCGCGCACGGCAAAGGGCTGCGCCGCGCGGCGGTAATGGTCCGCCACGCCCTCCCCAACGCCCTCATTCCTGTCATCACCGTGATCGGGTTTCAGCTCGCCTACTTGCTGGGTGGAACCGTCGTGATCGAGGAGATCTTCGCCCTCCCTGGGATGGGCCGGCTCGCGCTACAGGCAATCTTCCAGCGAGACTACCCGGTCGTGCAGGGTGTCGTGCTCGTGGTGGCCCTTCTCTTTGTGCTGACCAACCTGTTCGTCGACGTGCTCTACGCCTGGCTGGACCCCCGCATTCACTATGGATAAACCCATGCGGCCTCCCTCCCTGCGAAATCGCACCGGATGGCGGTGGTGGATGAGGCGGTGGGTGGCGAACCGCGTGGCCCTGATTGGCTTAGTAATTATCGTCTTCGGAATCGCGGCGGCCGTCTTGGCCCCCGCCATTGCTCCCTATGACACCCGACGCATCGCGCCTCAAGACGCTCTCCTGCCCCCGGGGGGGCACTACCTGTTCGGGACCGATGGGTTCGGTCGCGATGTGTTCAGCCGCGTCCTGATGGGATCGCGCATTTCACTCGTGGTCGCGTTCCTGTCGGTGCTTATTGCACTCCTGCTAGGGACCACCCTCGGGCTAACGGCGGGATTTTACGGGGGCTGGTGGGATGGCCTGTCCATGCGAGTGATGGACGTCGTATTTGCGTTCCCGGCAATTCTGCTCGCCATCGCCCTCATGGCGGTGTTGGGCGCGAGTGTAGGAAATCTTATCATTGCCATTGGCATCGTCTACACACCCCAGTTTGCGCGGGTGGCGCGGGCCGCAGCCCTGTCGATCCGCGGGCACGAGTTCATCGATGCGGCGAGGGCGCTCGGACTGGGCAATATGAGGATCCTTTACCGACACATTGCGCCCAACGTCCTGGCGCCGATCACCGTGCAGGTTTCTTTGAGTTTGTCGCTTGCGATCCTCTCCGAGTCGGCGTTGAGCTTTCTGGGACTGGGGACACAGCCCCCCACGCCGTCGTGGGGCAACATGCTGAGCGAGGGCCGACAGTTCCTGGAACTGGCCCCATGGAACGCCATCTTCCCGGGGCTGGCCATCATGATGGCCGTCTTAGGCTTCAACCTGCTCGGGGATGGGCTGCGCGATCTGTTCGATCCGAGATGGCGATGACGCGTTCGCGCGCGGTCCCTCGCCCCTCGCACACCGGCTCGCGTTTTCGCAACACCGTGCGAGATCAGCTCCAGGATGGCCTGACCCGCGGGATCTTTCCAGGAGCCGTCGCCTGCGTGGTGGCGGGGCAGAGGGTCTTGGCTCTTGAAGCAGCGGGGTTCGCGCAGATCATTCCACGCCGACGACCAGTCGAGCCGCACACGGTCTTCGACCTCGCCAGCCTGACCAAACCGCTCGCCACGACAACCGCCATCCTGCAGCTGTGCGCACGCGGGCTCTTGGAGTTGGATGCGCCAGTGGCCGCCTACCTCCCCTCCTCCGCCAACAGCGAACATGCCATGATCACCATCCGCCATCTCCTCACGCACACGTCCGGCCTGCCGGCCTGGGAGATGCTGTACCTCCCGAGCCCGCAGCGCGCGGATAGCAGTCGAGCGCCGGCCAGCACCTCCATTGCGGAGGCCGTCGAGCGCATCGGCTCAACGCCGACCTCCTCACCGCCAGGTGCCAAGGTGGACTACAGCGATCTCGGCTTCATCGTGCTCGGGCATCTGGTCGCCCTCCTTGGTAGCGAGGCCCTAGAAGTGCACACGAAGCACCACATCGCCCATCCGCTTGGCCTGCGCACTCTAAGGTTTCGCCCGCCGACGTCCTGGCGGCGGCGATGCGCTGCGACTGAGGTGGGGAATGCCTATGAGCGGGCGCGTGCTGCCGAGCAGGGGCTACCCGACGGTTTTCGCTGGCGGACCCATCTCCTGTGCGGTGAGGTCGACGACGGCAACGCGTATTATGTGGGTGACGGAGTCGCTGGGCACGCGGGATTGTTTGGAACGGCTCATGACGTCGCTCGGATCGGCCAGATGCTGCTGCACGGCGGCGTCCTCAACCGATGTCGAATCCTGCCCGCGACCCTGATCGCCGACGCCACAATCGACCAGACCCACGGGCTCGCGGGGGGCGGGCGAGGGCTGGGGTGGGCCGTTTCGCAGCCGTGGTTCGGACAGCGGGCATCGGCAGGAGCGTTTGGTCACACGGGGTTCACCGGTACCTCCATGCTGATCGATCCCTCGCGCGAGGTCGTGATCGTCCTGCTCACTAACCGCATCCATCCATCAGCAGAATCCAATGCGATCGTCGAGTTCCGGCCCGTGTTCCACGATGCGGTACTGGATGCACTCGACAAATGACGAAGGTGAGGTGCCTGCTGTGCATCCCGACAAAGGCCACACGCCGATCGACTACGGGGCATTGCCGACCGAGCAGCGCAATCCTCGGTCTCACGATCTCGACCGGCGCTCGGTCGATGACATCCTACGCCTGATCAATCAGGAAGATCGCCACGTTCCGGAAGCGGTCGGGGCTGAAATCCCCCACATCGCAGATGCAGTGCGAGCGATTGTTCGCTCGCTTGAAGCCGGGGGCCGTGTCATTTACGTCGGAGCGGGCACCAGCGGCCGCATCGGGCTGCTCGATGCGCTCGAGTGGGCGCCGACATTTGGCGTGGATCCGAGCATCATCCGACCGGTCGTTGCCGGCGGGGTCGCAGCCACCATTGACTCAGCGGCGGAAGTCGAAGACGATGCGAACGCGGGGGCCGCAGAGATCACCTCGTTAAGCTGTGCTCACACGGATGTCGTTGTAGGGCTCGCAGCCAGCGGGGTGACTCCGTTTGTTTTGGGCGCGGTGGCCGAGGCGAAGCGGCGCGGCGCCACGGTCATTGGTGTGAGTAACGTCCCGGGTTCCCCGCTCTCCGCGGCCTCCCAGATCGCGATCACGCCGCTAGTGGGCCCCGAGGTCCTCACAGGGTCCACGCGCATGAAGGCGGGCACATCACAGAAACTCGTCCTCAACATGCTCAGCACGGCGGCGATGATCCTGCGGGGCAAGGTCTACAGTAACCTCATGGTGGATCTGGCCCCGCGCAACCGCAAGCTCGTCGCCCGCGCGCACCGGATTATCGCCGCGGCGACCGGGCTCAGTATCCCTGAGAGCGCGAAGCTGCTGGACCAAGCCGGAGGCCAGGTGAAAGTCGCAATCGTGATGGCGCTCGGGAAAACCGACCGGGCGACGGCAGAAGCCCGATTACAGCTCGCCGGAGGACATGTTCACAAGGCGCTAGGAGGAGGACACGATGCAGCGCCTCGCTGACCTCGCGCAGCGGTCGGTGCGGCGGGTCGTCGGATTGATCTCTGGCACCTCGGCTGATGGGATTGATGCCGCCTTGGTCGAAGTGTCGGGAGTCGGGCTCCGCGCGCGTCTGCGGCTGATTGCCGGACTCACCGTCCCGTTTCGCCCCTCTGACCGCGACGAACTGTTCCGGATGTTCGATCCGTCTACCGCCACGGTGGATCGGATCACCGCGTTCAATTTCCACTTGGGCGGCCTCTTCGCCGAGGCCGCCCTCACTGTGATTGCGCAGGCGGGGGTGCCAGCCGCGGAGGTGGACCTGATCGGCTCGCACGGGCAGACGATCTGGCACATCCCGGCTCCCCACGGGTCCACGCTTCAGATTGGCGAACCCGCCGTGATTGCCGAACGCACGGGCCTACCGGTGGTTGCTGACTTCAGGGTCGCCGACATGGCCGCTGGAGGCCAGGGGGCGCCGCTCGCGTCCTACTTCGATCTGGTCGTGTTCCGGCATCCCACCCTGACGCGCGCAGCACAAAATATCGGCGGCATCGGGAATGTTACCTACCTGCCCGCCCGCAAGCCGGACGGATGCGGACCCGAGGACGTGCTGGCCTTCGATACCGGGCCGGGCAACTTGGTGATCGACGCGGTCGTGTCAGAGGTGACAGGGGGCCAGCACTCGTTTGATCAGGACGGCGCTATCGCCGCCCGAGGCCGCATCTCACGCGAGTGGCTCGGGCAGTTGCTGGCCGACCCTTACCTGCACCAGAAACCCCCCAAGACCACGGGACGGGAGATCTACGGATCTCCGTTTGCCCAGCGATTGCTCAGCGAGGCTCGATCGCGCCGTTTGTCAGCCGACGACACCGTCGCGACCGTATCCGCGTTGACCGCGGACTCGATCGTCGCGGCCTATCGAGAGTTCTTGCTGCCGCGCGGAATGCTTCACGAAGTCGTGCTGTCGGGCGGAGGATCCTACAACGGGTTCTTGCGGCAGCGCATCGCTGCCGCCCTGGGTATCCCCGTGCGGACTTGCGAGGAACTCGGCATCAACGGGAAGCTGAAAGAGGCGATGTTGATCGCCCTACTCGCCTCTGACGCAGTCGCGGGGGTACCCACAAATGTGCCGGCCGCCACGGGGGCACGCGGACCGCGCGTGCTGGGCAAGTTCGTCCCGCCTCCGTTACTGCACTAACCGCACGGGCTCAACGGCAGATGCGGGCCACTCCCGCCGTAAAAGTGTGGCGAGCTTCTCCAAATGGGCCTCCACGATCATCGGGGCGATCCCCACGGGGCACCAGGCGCCGAAAAGCGCGGCGTCGGTATCCGGACGAAGCCGCGTGCGGTCGTCAGGGCCGTATGCAACAGAAGCAATGATGCCTTCCGGGTCTCGCACGATCATATCGCCTGCTTTCAGCATCCGGTCTTTTCCAGAGAGCGAGGTGTATGTGTCGCCAGCAACCGCGACGTCGACCGCCAGCGGGAAGCGCAGTGCACGGAGGTCGTGCCCCGAGGTCAGGACCAAACTGTCGAGCTCTGCGGTGAACATGGCCTCAACCAGCGCCGAGTTACTCTCGATTGACCGCCCACCCAGAACGGTTTTGGCCTGGTGAACAACGGGATATCTTCCGCCGTACCGGCGGAAGTACACCGCGAAAGCGCGAGCAACCGGATCATCATCGATCGTCTCGCCTGGGAACTTCTCGCGCAAACGTCCCTCCACGGCCCGCTTGTCCGCCGCGATCGAAAGCGTCTGCAGCCGGTTCACACAGCCTCGCGCGATGAGAACCCCAAAGATCCCATCTGGGTAGGCAGAGCCAAACGCTGGGGTAGGCACGATCTTCATACTCTCGCCCCCTGTTCCCTAATCTTGAAGTCCATCGTTCCCTCCGATCCTCCACTAGTCACAGCGCCACTTTGCCGTGGAGGTTGAAATGTACATACAATCATTGTATGATCTATATACCATGAGAACTCGCACTTTCAACATTTCGCTTCCCAATCAATTAGTGAAAGCGCTGGATCGGCGGGCGCGGGAGGAGGCTCGTTCACGCAGCGAAGTGCTCCGGGCCGCAGCGCTTGCCTACCTTGACTGGTGGGAGCAGTGGCGGCAGCTACAGACCTATGGACGCCGGCAGGCCAGACGCCTCGATCTGCACCCTCGCGACGTTGAACGTTTGATCTCCGAGGTACGCACGCAACCCTCCTCCCGCTGATGCGCGTGGTACCCGACACAAACGTATTGGTGTCGGGCATCGTGTTTGGTGGACCCCCAGGCGAGATCATAGCGCTCGCTGCTGCTCGGCGGCTCCAGCTTATTCTCTCTCCTCCTTTGATTACCGAACTTCGACGGGTGCTGCGTGAGAAGTTCGAGTTCGGTGACGATGCCCTCTACCTGGCGGAAACTCTGGTGCGCCGGGCCGGCATCGTGGTCGAGCCGGATCGTACGCTGAGGCTCATCACCGGCGATCCCGAAGATAACCGTGTGCTGGAAGCAGCCGCAGTGAGCAAGGCAGATGCCATAGTATCAGGAGATCGGCACCTCCTGGCCTTGAAGGTATTCGAGGGCATTCCTATCATGTCTCCACGACAGTTTCTCGATCGGTTGGATTGAGCAAAGCACCCGGGGTCAGTGGAGTTTCACGGACGATAAAGGCCTTTGACCTCGGTGATAAATTGTTGTAACAAAGGGGACGCATCGCCATAACAACAAGTCCTGAGAGGCCCCCACATGATCAAGCGGCTGACCAAGCATGGAAATAGCCTCGCCCTGGTGATTGACCGCGGGATCCTTGAGCTCCTCGACATCAGCGCGAATACCCCCTCTCCCTGACAACCGATGGCAAGTGCCTGGTGGTCACACCGGCCCGCGACGTGAAGCGAGGGAAGCTCTTTCGCAGAAAGCTGGAATCTGTGACTAGGCGGCACGAGCGAGCACTAAAGCGCCTCGCCGATTAGCCTCTTATCGCCACTTTCCCTGGATCTCGAGGAGGTCCTGGAGATTCACTGCGCAGAGGGTCAATCAGAAGAGGGGCCTAGGCGCTGCGGCTTCGCACGCACTCCTCACACTCGCACAACTCATGGCGGAGCACGTTGAAAGTGTAGAGGCCAGTGTCGTGATTATCAGACCACGAAAAGCGTAACGCGTAGGCGCCCACGCGGCCCATACTCATGGCACGGATTGTCGGGGGGATGTTCTGCGCCGTCAGGCGCGGCGGCCGGTAGCCGAACTCCCCCTTGCAGGCCGCGCATGGGCAGTTGATCCGCAGATTCTGCCACGAATAGTTCGACCGATGGCCGTCGGACCACGTGATCGTCAGCTGCTTGTCTGTGACGTTGCCGACCTGTACAGGGATCGGCATCTTAGGTGACACGCTAATACCTCCGTAACGCAACAACGTGATTACGGACGGGCCGAAAGGGCGCGGGGCCCGACCGCCCACTCCATTATCCGCTCCCCGATCCCGGTGCAGGTCCCGACCCCGGACTCGTCCCTGGGCGTGGGGCCCCCTGAGGGGACCGCATCTCCCCACCTCGCCGACGCCGGCGGCGGCGCCTACGTCGCTTTCCTTGACCCGGGACAACACCACCCGGAGCGGCCGCACCTGGACTTTGTTGTGGCTGTTGCGGGCGCGGCTGCACAGGCAGCGGGGCAGGCTCGGGCGGCGCAGGCTCCTCCGTTGGCGGCAGTTCACTCAGCGCATCCGCCAAGGCCGGTGCCGATTCTGTAGTTGCCGCCGCCTTTTCTTTAGGACGTCGGGCGCCGACGACGCGCGGGAGGTCGCGTTCGGCTGTGAACTTAAACTTCGACAACGTATTTTCGACAAACCCCTGGAGTACGAGGCGAGCGGAGTTGTCGGAAATGAGCGGTATCCCCACCTCGGCTTCCACGCTGAGGCTCAGGTCCGTGTCGCCGTCGATCGACTTGAGCACGTACTCGCCGCGGAAGGCCTTCAACGCGCCGCGGGTCTGGCGGAACTCGATGCGCTGGTTCGGAATCAGCGTCGCCCGCTGAATCGACTCCATGGGCATCCCCCCAAAGTACCCGCGGTAGTGCACGGTCAGGGTGTTGGCCTTGCGTTCGACCAGGTCGGCCGACATCCACAACCCGGTGACCCGCGGCTGGCTGTCCAGATGGCTGACCATCTGGAACACTTTCTGGATGGG
>DASWFZ010000087.1:0-6956 GCA_036393975.1 bacterium
AGGACCATCAGCATCCGGCTCAACCCGAAGCCAAACCCGCCGTGCGGGGGGCACCCGTACTTGAAAAAGTCCAAGTAGAACTGGATTGGCTCCAGGCTCAGTCCTTTCTCTTCCGCTTGGGCCACGAGGACATTGTACCGGTGTTCCCGCTGGGCCCCGGTAGTGACTTCAATCCCGTTCCACAACAGGTCGAACCCCTTGGTGAGCGCGGGCGCGTGTTCATGGCGCATGTGATAGAACGCGCGCCCCGCAGCCGGATAGTCGGTGACAAACACAAACTGATGATGAAGCTCCTGGGCGACGTACTCGCTGAGCAGCCGCTCGCCCGCCGGGTCGAGATCGCCCGAGCGCTCGGGGGTGTGACCCCGCTGAGCGAGAATCTGAAGGGCATCTGCCATCGACAGACGCGGAAATGGTACGGCTGGCACCACGACATCCACATCAAAAGCCTCGTGGATCTGCGCCCCGAGCCGGTCGCGCACCCGTTCGAGCGCGTATTGCAGCCAGCGTTCTTCAAACCCCATCACGCCTTCGTGCGAATCAATCCACGCCATCTCCACGTCCACGCTGGTGAACTCGGTCGCGTGCCGGGGGGTGAACGACGGGTCGGCGCGAAAGGCCGGGCCGATTTCGAACACCCGCTCGAACCCCGCGGCCATGGCCATCTGCTTGTAGAACTGGGGAGATTGGGCCAGATAGGCGGGCCGGTCGAAGTACTGCACCGTGAAAACCTCCGCCCCCGATTCGCTGGCGCTACCCATAAGTTTGGGTGAATGGATCTCTACGAATCCCTCCCGCAGCCAATACTCGCGCATCGCGTGTTCGATCACGGTCTGGACCTGAAAGATCAGGAAGTTCTCGGGCCGGCGCAGATCCAGAAAGCGCCAATTCAGCCGGATCTCCGGGTTGGGCTCTTGGACGCCCGAGACATCGATCGGCAGCAAACGGTCCGCGGGACCGTCGACCGTGAACTCGCGGATACTGATCTCGATGCCACCGGTTTTGACAACAGGGTTGGCAACAACCGTGCCGGAGACCGTGACGGCGGACTCCCGGGTCAAGACGGCGATCCGGTCATTGAGGACGGCCTTTTCAGGAGAGCGCTCCACCGTGGCTTGTGCGAGCCCCGTGAGATCTCGGAGGATGAGAAACTGGACGCGCTTTTGGTCCCGGATCGCCTTGACCCACCCCTTCACCGTGACCTCGCGGCCCACCGCCGCGCGCAGATCCTTGATTAACGTCCGCTGCATCTGCTCACGCTCCGTTCACTGCCGCCGTCGTTAGATAGGAAACGAGTTGATCGAGAGGAACGTCTTGCTGGGTCCCCTTGCGCATGTCCCGGACTCCCGCCCGGCGCCCTGAAAGTTCCTGCTCACCGAGGATCACGGCAACACGGACTCCGAGCCGGTCGGCCTGCTTCATCTGGGCGCGCAGTCCGCGGTCGGTTGTCTCTCCCACAGCCCGCAGACCAGCGGTTCGGAGGCGATCCAGCAGACGAAACGCCTCTTGCTCTGCCGGCGTGCCGACCGCAGCGACGAAGACATCGAGACCCGCCGCTCGCGTGGCGGTCGGGATGGCGAGCTTCTCAGCTTCCAGGACAAGCATCAGGCGCTCAAGGCCCAGACCGAACCCGACCCCAGGCGTGTGCGGCCCGCCCAACTGCTCAGCGAGCCCGTCGTAGCGACCGCCCCCGAGGATTTGGTGCTGTGCCCCGCCCAACCGGCCAGAGTGGATCTCTGCAGCCGTGCGAGTGTAGTAGTCCAACCCGCGCACAATGAACGGATCCACAGTGTACGGAATACCGAGAAGGCCAAAGCGTTGCTTCACTTCCTCAAAGTGCGCGCGGCACTCGTCGCACAGGTAGTCCGTGATGCGGGGAGCGCCTTCAACAATCCGGTGACATGCCGGTTCTTTGCACTCCAGGATGCGCAGCGGGTTCCCCTCCAGCCTGCGTTGACAATCAGCGCAAAGCTGGTCGCGGTGCGGTCGGAAGTACTCGCGCAGGGCCTCGATGTACCGTGGTCGGCACTTCTGATCCCCCACGCTGTTGAGGCGCACCAGCACCTCGGTCAACCCGAGAGTCTGAATCAGGCGGATGGGCAGACTTAATACCTCGACATCGGCCGCTGGCAGCGCCGCGCCGAGCACTTCCCCCCCAAATTGATGGTGCATGCGATAGCGGCCTTTTTGCGGCCGATCGTACCGGAACATCGGGGCGATGTAGAACAGGCGCACGGGTTGCGGCCATGCGGCCATGCCATGCTCGAGATATGAGCGGACGACGCCGGCAGTCCCCTCCGGGCGCAGAGTGAGACTCCGCCCACCGCGGTCCTGAAAGGTATACATCTCCTTCTCGACGATGTCAGATGTCTCGCCTGCGGTGCGTTGGAATACTTCCGTGTGCTCAAGCGGCGGCGTCCGGATCTCCCGGTATCCGTACCGAGCCGCGAACTCCCGGATTAACACCTCCAGCCCCTGCCACTTCGGCGTCTCGTCGGGAAGGATATCGTGAATGCCGCGTGGTGTTTCCATAATCGCTCCTGGCGATTATCCCCTCGACGTGGGGGGACTTGTCGCCGCCCTTGCGGACGCGACCATTGGCGCATCGCCACGCGCCCAGGCACGAATGTTCCGTGCCGCGATGACATCGGCCGGCCCTGCGTGCCCGCACCGACGACACTGGAATTCTGCTCGCGAGCGGCGGTTTCGTTTGTCCACATGACCACAGGCCGGGCAGGTGCGACTCGTGTTGGCCGGATCCACGAAGACGACCGGTACCCCTGCCTGCGCGGCCTTGTAGACAATGAACTGTCGCAGTTGTCCGAACGCCCAGTTATGCAGTCGGGCCCGCTGGCGACGCCTGGCCTTTATCCTGTCGCGGATGCCCCGGAGGTCTTCTAGGGCGATGCCGCAGCAGAGCCGTTGCGCCTTGGCCACTACGCGCTTGGCAATCCCGTGGTTGACATCCCGCTGGTATCGTCGCTGGCGTCCGGAGATCTTTCTGAGCTTCCGGCGGGCCGCCCGCGTGCCCCGCTTCTGCAGGCGCGCTCGCCGGTGGATGTAAATCCGCCGTTTTTCTTCCACCGCATGGCCGCTGTAGGCCTCCGCCTCGCTGTCGGTGAGCAGGTTCACTGTCCCGAGGTCGCAGCCCAGATACTCCTGTACAGAGGCGGGGGCCGGGACGTCCACCTCCAGCACCTGATGCAGGATGAACTTGCCTCGCCGATAGCACAGGACCGCCTGATGGCGACTGGACAACTCTGCCTGCGGGTGCGAGGTAAACGGGATCCGAAAACCATACATCAATGCCGTGCCGTCGCGCTTGTACTGATATCTGTACACGGGGATCGCCCCGCGCCGCCGAAAGGTGGCTTGGTGCTGTCGGCGCTGTATGTTGCGGTACGCGTAGGCGACCTTGCGGATGACCACCACGGTCGCTGCCCCGGGCAATTGAAACCGCTCCCGCAGCTCCCGATAGGCGCGGCGCTGTAGGGGCAACCAGTGCCAGAGGCGTTCTCGGAACGCCACGCCGGACAGCCAGTTCGCCGCGGCATTGAACCGCTCAAGCCAGGCGATCAGCTGAGCGGGGTCAGACGGGTGCAATCGGACGGTCTCAACCAGATTCATCAGTATATAATCAGTATATTCCTTTGATACTTCCCGTGGCAATTACCTCCCCTAACGTCCGCGGGAAGGAGATTCCCGTCCCCACGCTTCAGGGACGGGAATCTCCTTCCCGCGGTACCACCCTGGTTCTGGCGTCAGCCAGCCCTCACCCTCGTCACGGGAGGCATCCGGCCCGGCCGACCCTCCAGGATGTCGCGCCAACAGCTATCCGTCTGCGCGAGCATCCTCGCTGTTGTGTTCGGTCGAGCTACTCAGGAGTGTCCTTCGGCGGCCACCCGGAGGGGCTTCGCAGCGCAGCCCCTCTCTCTGCGCGGTCGTGGCAGCCTACTGCTCTCCGTCATCGCGCGTTCGTCTGAATTATACGGGCCACTCGTCGTCACTGTCAAAATGCCGAGCGCCACCTTGCAGCGTGCAAGGAAACCCCCCGAAGTGGGCAAATTGTAGTCGAGGTTCACTCGGAGGTGCCACGATGCAGGCCATCATCCTCGCCGGGGGCAAGGGAGAGCGGCTCCGTCCGTTCACCGCTGACCGTCCTAAAGCGATGGTGGAGATCGGAGGCGTGCCCATCCTTGGTTACCAGTTGCAGTGGCTCCACGCCCATGGGGTCCGCGAGGCGATCATAGCGTGCGGATACCGACATGAGGTGATTCAGGCGTATTTTGGGACCGGCGAGAAGGTTGGCATGCGGATTCGATACTCGATTGAAGAACAGCCCTTAGGTCGCGGGGGAGCCCTCAAACTCGCGTTTGGGTTGCTGTTGTCCGCAGGTGATGATGTCTGTATCGCCACAAACGGCGACGTGATCACGGCGGTGGACCTGGGGCCGATGCTCAAGACCCATCGGGATAGCGGGTGTCTGGCCACCGTCTTGCTGGTTCCCTTAGTCAGTCCCTACGGAATCGTCGAGGTGGATGCACGTGAACGCATCGTCGCCTTCCGCGAGAAACCGCAGCTGCCCTATTGGCTGAATGCGGGGATCTATGTCCTCTCCCGATCGATCGAGCCGCTCCTCCCTGTCCAGGGTGATCACGAGGACACAACCTTTCCCAAGTTGGCGGGCGCACATAAGCTGGGAGCCTTTAAGACACAGTCTTACTGGCGGGCGATCGATACGGCCAAGGATCTCTCGGAAGCACACAAAGCGTTAGAACAGCACCTGCTCCCCACGTTCCGCGGATAGTTCTAGATCGACGGTTGTCGCCTGTGCCAATCCGTCAGCTGCTGGTAAGCATGCCCTACCCGCAGCACGGTCGCGTCGTCGAACGGCCGTCCTACAATCTGCAAACCAATCGGCAAGCCGTCGCGACTCAGTCCACACGGAATGGACAGCGCGGGAAAGCCGAGAAGGTTGAATGGATTCGTGAATCGCGTGTACCGCACGCTCAGCGCGAGCGACGCGCGCGCTCCGTGCGAGGGGTCTCCCTCGATGTGCGCCGCAGGGGCGGGCGTGGTCGGCATGACTAGAATGTCCACCCCCTCGAGCGCCTGGGTCGCTTCGCGGATTAGATGCGCGCGGGCTCGCTGCGCTGCGAGGTAATCCGCCGCAGACAGAAACAGCCCCCGATCGAGTCTCACCCGCACGTCTTCTCCGAACGCGTCTCCGTGCTCACGCAGGCGACGTTCGTGGTACGCTGCGGCCTCTGCCGCGAGGATCACCGCTGCTGCGGCACCACACTCAGACGCATGGGGGAATGCGGGGGATCGCTGGACGGCTCCTCCTGAGGTCAACACTCGCACGGCATCCCGACAGCAGGACATCACGTCGCGATCGAGCTCTTCCCAAAAGAACTCTTCTGGGACGCTTAGACGGAGACCCGCGATGCCCCGGGAAAGCTCGGTCAACACCTCCGTTACTTGTGCCAACACGGAGAACAGCACTGCGGCGTCCGCTGCGGTGCGCGCGAGCGGGCCCACGTGGTCGAGGGTCCACGACAGAGGCGTGACCCCGTCAACCGGCACGCGCCCAAAGGTCGGTTTGAAACCAGTCACACCGCACAGAGCTGCGGGAATCCGGATCGACCCCCCCGTGTCGGTGCCTAACGCCGCGGAGACAAACCCGGCCGCCACCGCCGCACCCGAGCCGCCACTGGATCCTCCGGGAATCCGCACAAGATCCCAGGGATTGTGCACGGGCCCGGTGTAGGGATTGATGTTGGTGACGCCATAGGCGAACTCGTGCAGTCCAGTCTTGCCGACGATCACCGCCCCCGCTGAACGCAACCGCGTAACCACCGAGGCATCCGTCGTGGGGGTGTAATGAAAAAGGCGGTGCGCGCCCGCAGTGGTTGGAACGCCCGCGAGGTCAACGAGGTCTTTGAGCGCCAGGGGGACACCCGCCAACGGGCCAACTGGCCTTCCTGCTCGCACGGCGTCGTCGACATCGCGCGCCGCCTCAAGCGCCCCATCCGGCACCACTCGAATAAAGCTATTCAGTCGCTGGTCGTGTTGAGCAATGCGCTCCAAAGCGGTCTCTGTGACATCGACCGCACTGACCGCGCGAGAGGCAACCCGGGCAGCGATCTCCTGAACCGTGGCGTAACCTTGAACGTGTCTGCTCACCGGGGGACGAATCGCACAGCGGGGAACTCATTGTCAATCGGCAGGGCACGCAGCCGCTCCACGAGCTCCTGCAATCGCTGCACCTCCGGGACCACGGCGGCGATGCGTTGAGGTGAAAAATGATACTCCCGCATCCCGACCACCGACTCCACCATCTCCAAAACGCGGGCGGTTACGGGCTCGTCACCCATTGGTCAGAGCTCCGAGGTTGATCCCTGTAACCACCGTCCCGTAGGCAACCTCGCGTGCCACCGACAGCGAGCCTGGTGGTATCTCGAGAACTCGCATTCCATTCAGGGGGGTGTCGAGCAGACGGCACAGCAGAGCAGACAGGGGGTCCTGGTGGGACACCAACACGCCTACGCCCCCGCGCGCGGCCCACGCCTGGTACGCCGCCTGCATCCGCTCGGCGACCTCGCCGACGGGCTCCGCTCCCGCTAGATGAAGCTGTTCTGGCCGTTCGCGCCACACCACCCACTCCGTAGGGTACCGCTGCTGGATCTCTGTAATGGCCATCCCCTCCCAGGGACCGGATCTCCATTCCAGCAACCGCTCATCGATCGTAACCTCGCACCCATGGGGGCGGGCGATAATCTCAGCCGTTTCGCGCGTGCGTTCCAGAGGACTGGAGGCCACCCACGCGATGGGTTCGGCAGCAAGCCGGGATGCAATCCGTTGGGCTTGAGCCACACCTTGCGGGTTGAGTCTCACCCCAGGCAGGGAGCCGGCCATCCGGTTCTCTTCCGGCAACAACAAGTCATGCATCCCGT
>DASWFZ010000088.1:0-5706 GCA_036393975.1 bacterium
CCCATGGGACACAAGATCCTCATCGTGGACGACGAACCCCACATCGTGGAGCTAGTGAAGTACAACCTGCTCCAAGACGGCTATGATGTCGTCACGGCGTACGATGGCAGTGAAGCGGTGACGCGGGCGCACGAGGTACACCCCGACCTCATCATCCTCGACCTCATGCTTCCGTACATTGATGGACTCGAAGTCTGCCGCCGGATCCGCCGCGAGTCGTCGGTCCCGATCCTCATGCTCACGGCCAAAGATGGTGAGCTCTCGCGTGTGGTCGGGTTGGAGATCGGGGCGGATGATTATGTGACCAAACCCTTCTCCCCACGGGAACTGACGGCCCGGGTGCGGGCCATCCTGCGTCGCGCCGCACGCGAAGACGCCCCGCCGACCTCGGGTCCCCTCCGCGGCGGCCGATTGACCCTCACTCCCGAGACCCACGAGGTCACCCTGGACGGCCGACCGGTGGATCTCACGGCCAAAGAGTTCGAGCTCCTTCACGTGGTGATGAGCCACCCCAACCGAGTGTTCACCCGCGATTTTCTGTTAGAGCACATCTGGGGATACGACTACTACGGCAGCACGCGCACGGTGGACATGCACATCAGCCGGTTGCGGGAGAAGATCGAAGATAATCCTGCCTCGCCCACTCACATCGTGACCATCCGTGGTGTGGGCTACAAATTTAAGACGGACGCGGGTCCCCGGGAGGACGAGCGCGATCAGCTCCCTTCGCGGTCGACGCGGACCGGCGAGGCGCATGAGGATTCGCGCCTGTGACAATCCGCCCAGCTCCGCCCCACCACCAGGGCCGCCCCAGGGGCGCTCGCAGCCGCCCGCGGGTAATGCGCGCTCCTGCTGCGACCCAATGACGCGCTCGATCCGCTGGAAGCTCACCTCGTCATACCTGGCACTCGTCCTGCTGGTCTTGGTCATCGTCACTGTCTACGTCCTGCAGGCCCTGCATCGCAGTTACCTCGCCACGTACACGTACGTCGTGGCCACCCAGGCGAAGGTCATCTCGCTGATGATGCGGGAGTACTCGGAGCAGAAACCTCTCGTGAAGCTGCAACCGATGGTCGAGACTCTAAAGTGGCGCAAAGAGGCCTCGATCCTGCTCCTCGACCCGACGGGTCGGACCGAGGCGAGACACGCCGTCGAACCCGAAGTCCAGCAGGCCTTCGCCGGGACGGAAGGACAGGCGGTGCGATTCGACCCGGCAAGTGGCGAAACCCGGATCTTCGCGGCCGCTCCCATCTACGCTCCTGATAAACACCTCATCGGGATCGTTCAGGTCTCTGCACCGGAGGCCTGGGTCTGGCGGCAGCTGGGACGGATGGCCCCCGCCCTCGCCACCGCGAGTCTCTTGGGTCTGGGCGCGGCGTTCCTCGTGGGGACGCGCTTGTCGCGACGCATCACCCGCCCCCTCCATGATCTCAGCCACGCCGCCGAGCGCATCGCGACGGGTGATCTTGCAGGTCGCGCGCCAGTGGATCAGACCGACGAGCTGCAGCGATTGGGCCAGACGTTTAACGCGATGGCGGACCGCCTTCAGCAGACGATCGAGGCGATCACTACGGAGCGCAAGAAGCTCGAAGCCATCGTGAGCGGCATGACCGATGCCGTCGTCGCCACCGACCGCCACGGACATGTGGTCCTCGTGAATCGGGCCGCCGAAGATCTCTTGGGGGTGGAGAGCACCCGCGGCCTGAATCGGCCGGTCCAAGAAGTTTTCGGGGGAGAGCGGCTCCCCGCGATGCTGAACGATGCCACCGCGCACGGTCGCATCACGACGGCGGAACTCCCTCCGGGGTTCGTCGGCGACCGGGTGGTCGAAGTCCACTGCGCCCCCTACCGGGATGACCGTGGCGCCGTGATCGGGGCCGTCGCCGTCCTGCGCGATGTGACCGATCTGCGCCAGAGCGAGCGCCTCCGGCGGGAACTTACCGCAAACGTTTCTCATGAACTACGCACCCCCCTCACCTCGATCAAGGGATTTGTCGAAACGTTGCTGGACGGAGCACTGCGCGATGAACAGACGCTCCGACGGTTCCTGACGATCATCAACAGCGAAGCGAATCGGCTCGTGAAACTCGTCGATGATCTGCTCGATCTATCCCGCCTGGAGAGCAAACGGGCCCCGCTCGAGCTGCAACCCGTTGATGTCGGGGCCTTGGTGGCCGATACGGTGGATAAACTGCGACCCCTGGCGCAATCCGGCGGGCTGCACCTGAAAGAGCAGGTCCTCCCCCACGCCTGGGTCACCGCCGACCGGGACCGCCTAGAACAGGTCCTCACCAACCTGATCGACAATGCGGTGAAGTACACGCCGTCGGGGGGGCGGATTGACGTCTGTGTTCGGGCGTCCGCCGACGATGTCGAGGTCGCGGTCTCCGACACTGGTCTGGGGATCCCGCTCGAAGATGTGCCGCGCGTCTTCGAGCGTTTCTACCGAGCGGACCGGTCGCGGGCCCGCGGCCCCGCCGCCGAGCGAGGAGCGGGGACAGGCTTGGGTCTCGCCATCGCCAAGCACATCGTCGAAGCCCACGGCGGCCACATCAGCGTACGCAGTCACATAAAAGAAGGCACGACGTTCACTGTGACGCTGCCAAAAGCCCCGAACTGAAACGGCGAAACAGACTACCGGAGGTAGCCGATGGCCATCTTTCTCTTGATACTCTCTCTCCTAGGAGGGCTTGCCCTCGCTGGCGCCGCCGCGCCAACTGCACCCCGGACGGAACTTGCTTTTGTCGGGGTGGATCACGGTCTTCCCCAACTCTTCGTCGTTGGCGCAGACGGCGCCGAGCGACGTCAGCTCACTAGTGGGTCGGGATCGAACACCACACCGGTCTGGTCACCGGACGGTCGACGGATTGCGTTTATCCACCGCGACGGAGCGGACAGCCAAGTCTACGTCATGAACGCAGATGGCACGTCGCAGCGCCGCCTGACAACCGATCCAGGCTCTCATGCCTCCCCGGCATGGTCCCCGGACGGTCGAGAGGTGGTTTTTGTCGCGACCCGTGATGGAGAGTCCCAGATTGTCGCGGTGAACGAGAACGGGACGCGCAGGGATCTGACGCGCCCTCCCGGCGATCGACGCAATCCGGCCTGGTCTCCGGACGGCCGTCTTATCGCGTTTCAATCCAAAGCCGGTAGCGGACCCTTCGCACTCTTCGTCATGGGAGCCGACGGGACGAATCTCCGCCAAGTTCCTACCCCGTCGTTTGGCCTTCAGCCAGACGTGACGAGCTTCGCCTGGCTTCCGGACGGTCGCCTCGCGTACACGAACCGTTCAGGGACGGCACAAGAATCTCTCGCCGTGACGAATCTCGATGGCACGGGGCAGCGGTTCTTGGGCACGGCCTCCAGCCCGGCTTGGTCCCCAGACGGCCGTCGGCTCGCGTTCGTCCTCTCGCGCGTCGGAGGAGCCCAGATCGATGTGCGCGATAGTGGTGGAGGCACGCCGGTGCGGCTCACGGACCCGCTTGTTATTAGCGTCCGCCCCACATGGTCACCCGACGGACGTCAAATCGCCTTCCTCATCATCGATGGGGGAACTGTGACCTTAACGGTGATGGATGCCGATGGCACCCACAAGCGGAGCTTGGGCTCTGTCTACGGTGATCTGAGCGCACGCCCTGTCTTCTCGTGGCGGCCGCGGTAAGAAAGGGAAAGGGAGGATCATCCTCCCAAGTAGGCGCGTTGGACCTCTTTGTTCGCTTGAAGTTCGGCGGCGTTGCCGGCCAGCGCGATCTCACCCGTCTGCAGAACGTATCCGCGATGGGCGACTTGGAGTGCCATAAAGGCGTTCTGCTCAACGAGGAGCACGGTCGTCCCCTGCTTGTTGATACTCGTAATCGTCTCGAAGATCTGTTCGACCAGAATCGGCGCGAGTCCCATGGACGGTTCGTCCAGCAGGAGCACCTTGGGCTCGGACATGAGGGCCCGGCCAATTGCCAGCATTTGCTGCTCCCCGCCTGAGAGTGTTCCGGCTAACTGCGTGCGGCGTTCTCGCAGCCGAGGGAACAGGGCTAACACACGCTCCATGTCCCCCCCGATCGCACCTGGGTTGGTGCGGGCATACGCCCCCATCATCAGATTCTCGTGCACGGTAAGCCGGCCAAAGATCCGCCGTCCTTCGGGGACCTGCACCACGCCCTTTGCCACGATCTCATGCGCCGGGAGGATGGACAGATCGTTTCCGGACAGGGTGACACGCCCGTGCCGGGGCCGCAGCAGCCCGCTGATCGTCCTGAGGGTGGTGCTCTTCCCGGCGCCATTGGCGCCAATCAGCGCCGCGATCTCACCCTGCTCCACCCGCACCGAGATTCCCTTGAGCGCATGAATCTGCCCGTAGTACACATGCAAGTTGTCAACTTCAAGGAGTGCCATCGTCCTCACTCACCCTACACGATCCACAGACCGATGGCCGTTGGCAACACTTAGTGGGCCACGGCGCGGCGGGTCCCTAGATAGGCTTCGATGACGCGCGGGTCGTTTTGTACCTCGCTGGGGGAGCCCTCGGAGATCTTGGTCCCATAGTCCAGCACGGTGACGGTTTCGGAGATACCCATCACGACCCGCATCTGATGCTCGATCAGGAGGATCGTGATACCCAATTCGTCGCGCAACTTCCGGATGAAGGCCATCATTTCCATCGTCTCGCGAGGATTCATGCCCGCCGTCGGCTCATCCAGCAGCAGGAGTTTTGGTTTGGTCGCCAGTGCGCGCGCGATCTCCAACCGCCGTTGATCACCGTAGGCGAGGTTCTTCGCAAGGTAGTCCCCCCGGCCTAGGAGCCCGACGAATGCCAATAACTCCATGGCCTGTCGGACCGCGCCCTGCTCCTCACGCACCACGTGCGGAGTGCGGAGGATCGCCCCGACCCAGCCGCTGCGGAGGTGCGTGTGCATCCCCACCAAGATGTTCTCCAGCGCCGTCATGTTCGTAAACAACCGGATATTCTGGTAGGTTCGGGCGATCCCCAGCTGGGTGACTTGGTCGGGACGCAGACCATTCAACGGGAGATCGAGGAACGTGATGCGACCCTGCTCGCTCTGATAGAAGCCCGTGACGCAGTTGAAGAACGTCGTCTTCCCCGCGCCGTTGGGACCGATGACGCTGTGGATCGAGCGCTCAGCGACGTCCAGATCAAGATCACTTAGCGCCACCAAGCCCCCGAAGCGCTTGGTGAGGTTACGCGAGGTTAAGATGGCCACGTGCTAGCCCCCGCCCTCCCCGCCTGCGGCGAGTGCTTCCTCGCGCGCGGGAGGGGGTCCCTCGTCAGGACGCAACTCACGTGCGACAGTCACCGCCGGCCACAGCCCCTCGGGGCGCACCTGCATCATCAGGATGAGGACCGCGCCGTATACGAGGAACCGAAACTCGGAAAACTCACGCAATAGTTCGGGCAGTCCCACGAGAAAAAGCGATCCCACGATCACGCCTGGAAGGCTGCCGACACCCCCAACAATGATCAGGGCGAGCGTGTTAATCGATACGAGGAGCGAGAACGATTGTGGAAACACCGAGCCAATCATGACCGCGAAAATCGCTCCACCCATCCCCGCAAAGGCTCCGCCGAGGCCGTAGGCCAGTAACTTAGCATTGATCGTATTGATCCCCACCGCCTCGGCGACGTCCTCGTCTTCGCGGATCGCCATCCACGACCGTCCCAGGCGCGAATCGCGGAGGCGGGCGGCGACAAAA
>DASWFZ010000089.1:0-1862 GCA_036393975.1 bacterium
CGAGGAGCCGGTCAGGCCCAGCAGGGTGCCGAGGCGGTGCACGAGGTTCTCGGCGGCCTGGAGGTAGCTGCCGACGCCCTCCTCCCAGAGACCGAAGTTGAGGTATCCGCCGTGGAACTCGCCGAAGTGGGCCGCGCCCTGCCGGTAGAAGCGCTCCACGGCGGCTTCCTGGCTTCCTGTGGCCCAGCGCATCCGTTCCACGAGCCCGGATCCTGCCACGGCGGCGCCGCCGCCGCTACTCGGGCCTGCGGGATACGGACCGCTCGCCGGGATCGGGATTCTGCCGCTCGAAGCTCACCGGCACGAGCTTCGTCTGACGAAGGTCGTAGGGCTTGAACCATTTCTCACTTCCGTCGCCTCCGCGGCCCCCGATCGCTCAGCCCCCGCGGACTTCCAGACTGTAGATTGTTTCGTTCCTCCTCAGCCCTTTCCCGACGCGTCAGGCGCCGCTGGTGGCGAACCGCCTTGGCCTGGCCCTCAACGTTGGCGAGGAAGGCCGGGTGGCCATCGCGCTTCAGCCCCTCCTCGATGAGGGCCCGGAGGACGATCTGAAGGCTCACCGGGAGCTTGAAGGTGATAGTCGCATTCCCCGCAACGACCCGAGCCCGGTCCAAGACGTCTTGGGAGAGAGTGAGAAGGACTCTGGTCCTATTTTCGAGCATCACCACCTCCGTATCCCTACCGGCCCGGCCTGCGACCGCCGGACGCGCGAGCCAGCACCGCCTTTTGTTAATAACCTTTATTTGTTATATAAATTATAGTGTGATACCTGTCAAGCGCGATGTCGCGGGGCAAGGCCGGAGCACTAAGGACAGGAGGCACAGTCATGAATTTCGCCATGGTCGTGACGTCAGTTCTCGTCGGGCTGATTGCCGGTTGGCTGGCCGGCCGGGTCATGAAGGACGGAGGATACGGGCTAAAGGGGGACATGATCCTCGGACTTGTCGGGAGCATGCTGGGGAGCTTGATCTTTCGGGTCCTGGGGGTCTCTCCTGAAGCGGGGATTGCCGTGTTGGTCGTTGTCGCGTTCGTCGGGGCGGCCATCGTGATCGTCGCTCAGCGCAAGCTCTGGGAACGGCACGCCTAGGAACGCCCTCGGCCGGCCGGACACCCGTGAAGCGATCATTGTGTCCGTAGCGAGCGGGATCACGAGCATCGAAGACATCGATGAAGGTGTGAGCGCCGCCGCCATGGAGACAACGCAGCGGGACAAGGTTCGATCACAGGTGCGGTGGACGGCAGACCTCTACCAGGCTGAGAAAGTCGCCCGCGACGTGCCCGGAGTGAGAAGTGAAGATTGTGGAGCTTGAGCCGCCGCCTGGTGTCATATGAGGAGGGACCATTGACCGCCACGGACGATCAGGTAATGGTCTTCAAGCTACGCAGCCCCGCGATAGCCCCGAGCGGCCACATTCCCGCGAAGTACACCTGCGACGGTTCCGATCTGTCGCCCCCGCTGCGGTGGACTGACCCACCTCTAAACACGAAGAGCTTCGCCTTGATCGTCGACAATCACGACGCGTCCGGGGGAGCGATGGTTCACTGGCTCCTCTACGGAGTCGCGGGCTCGCTGCGGGAACTGCCCGAGGGGGTCCCCACTCGGGACACCGTCGAGAACATCGGGACTCAGGGGACCAACGGCTTCGGGAAGGTAGGATACGGAGGCCCGTGCCCGCCCCCTGGGCCGAGCCATCACTACTTCTTCAGGCTCTATTCGCTCGATGCCCCGGTTGTGTTACCACCTCGGACGGCCAAGGTGGACGTCTTAAGGGCCATGCAAGGACATGTTCTTGGGCGAGCCCACCTGATGGGCCGTTATAGCCGGAAGGAACCCAGCGAGCGTCCTGAGGGGGGTCGATGAT
>DASWFZ010000090.1:0-5379 GCA_036393975.1 bacterium
GCGCCGGCTGCCCAACCCGGATCTCTACAACGTCCCTCTCCTCACCTTCGAAGCCGAAGCCTGAAGCCGTCAAGTCGGACCCAGCGTCCACGCCACGTTGCGATTGCATACTGATCGAGCGGGTACAAGGACCTACTCAGACTTAGATCCGCGCGTAACGCTGCTTGGGTAGCAGGACTTTCTTGCCTGAAATATAAGGAAAGTGCCTCCTGAACTGGGATAATGGTAGTCGGAAAACAGCCAAGAATCCCAAAGACAGGAGGCACCCTGAAGGTGAATGCTACCGCGGCCCGCCCCAAGCTGCACCCGGGCGACGACGACCCCTCCCTCACCGCTCATGCCGGCCTGGCCCTGACAGGGGAGCTGGTTGCCCGCATCGGGCTCATCGAGGGAATCGATGCCCGCCTGGGCCACCTGAAGTCCCGGCGCCGTGGGCTCAGCCTGGGTGAGTTCGTGGTGTCGATGGCCGAGAGCGTGCTCGCCGGGGGAAGCTACCTCTGCGACATAGAGCGGCTGCGGGCCGATGAGGCAGGAGCATCCCTGCGGGCGGTGGCCAACCCCCCGGCCCCCTCCACCGCCGGCCAGCTCTTCGGCCGCTTCGCCCTGCCCGACTGCTGGAAGCTGGAGCGGGCCAGCGCCGAGGCCGCCAACCGCTTGGATGAGGCTCTGGGGCTCACGCCCGGCGTCATCACCCTCGACGCGGACTCCACGACGTGCGAGACCTTCGGAGCCAAGAAGAAGGGCACGGGGTGGAGCCATGCCGGGGTGCGGGGCTACCAGCCCTTTGTCGTCTCCTGGTCCGAACGCCGCCGCTTCCTCGCCGCCGATCTGCTCGCCGCCAACAACAACCCCGTCGCCGTCTCCCCGCGCCTTCTCCGCCGGGCACTCACCTTGCTGCCCAAAGGCGCCCGGGCCAAGCAACTGCGGGGCGATTCAGGCTTCTACAGCGCCGATCTGATGGCCGAGTGCGCCAAGAGGGGGGTGAGGTTCTCCATTTGCGCCAAGCGCACCACGGTGATCTGGGCCGAGATGCTCTCCATCCCCAGGGGGGCCTGGCGACCGGCCAGGGACATGCGCCGGGCGCAGGTGGCCGAGACCACCCATGAGGTCGAGGGAGTCGGCACCTGCCGGCTGATCGTGCGCCGGGTGGAGGTCAAGGCATCGGATCTGCCCTCGATCAAGGGACGCCGGCGGCGCACCATCCCCAAGGAGCAGCTCCGCCTTGCGAGTGAGGGCAGGCTCGGGAAGGTGTACTGCTACTCGGCCATCGTGACCGACCTGGAGGGCACCGCCGTCGACATCGAGGCCTGGCACCGCTGCCGGGTCAGCATCGAGGAGCTGTTCAAGGATGCCAAGCACGGACACGGCCTGGCCCACCTGCCAATGGGACGCCTCCAGCCCAACGCGGTGTGGATGCAGTGCTGCATGCTGGCGGTGAACCTCTCCTCCATGCTCCAGCAGGTGGCGGGGCGCGCCGTGCGTGCGCATGCCAAACGCCTGCGCTCCGAGCTCATCTGCATCCCCGCCCGGCTCGTGCGCTCGGGACGGCGGGTGATCCTGCGCCTGGCCCCCAGTGCCGACAAGGCCATGTTCTGGGATCTCTACGCCGCCATCCGGGCCATCACGTCCTCGGCGTAGCCACCACCGAAGACCCGAACTGCATAAGCAACGTTGCCCGGGCTCCAAAAGCTCTGCCTCAGCACGCCCGCGCTGCTTGGGGACCTCCGCATGCACCCCCGGGGGCCACGACCGTGCCCCCGGAACGCCACCCTGAATCTTTGATCGGCACCCCTCAGGCCCGGCTCCATGACTCAAATCGGACACACGGGCGTCTCTGGGGGCGCCTCAGGGGCCTTACGGATGTTTACCCAGGTTTCTAAGTCAGAGGTGATGGCGTCGTAGGTGTCCGCCACCGCAACAAGTCGGCTGACCATGGGCAGCTTCCCGGCCGGGATCCCATCCGGATAGCCCCCGCCGTCCCCCAAGTCACCGCTCAACCCGTTGGCGCAACGGCTGAGCGGATCCTTCATCGCTCTTCAGGAGCCTTTCGGCTCTACCTTCGGATTGAGTCCAGCGTGGTGCGGAATGTCGCTCTCAGAAATGGACAGGGGGATGCTACCGACGGGTTCTCCCGGGTGGTGATGCTGGACGTCCACTGCGAAGGACCCGACCTTCGGGTAGTCAACCGCAGCGGCCTGACCATCCTGCTGTGACACGTCAAGTTCCTGCGTCTCGATAGCCATCTGTCACCTCCTGGATCGTCGTGCCACACCAGTTTATAGCTCCGTGGGAGAGATTTGACAAGCAGATCTTTACTATAGAAAAGGCTGATGACAGGCGTCGTGTGGCTTCCGCCAGGATGTCTTACCGGCCGCGACATGAATATCGATACGGTCACCGACAGGGCGAGCTGTGTGGCGCCCACAAGGCGGCATGCGAACGCGTGGTACTCGATGCGCTCGGCCCCAAAGCGACCATCGCCAGAACAGTGTTGCATCGTAGGAGCGCACGACCGGACCAACCGGTTCGTGTACTGGCCACGCCGGTTGGCCACTGGAGGCCGGATCCTCACGCCGAGCAGCCCCCAGAACGCGCTGCGGTGGCCGACGTCGAGGAGTCAGCCGAGGGCCCCAGTGTCACCCTGAGGCGCTCCAAGGCTGTCACGGTGACGAGTTGGGGTGCCTGGACGGCTCCTGCCATCAGAGGGTGATTGCGGAGCTGCTCTCCGTGGCTGGTGCCCACTCCATCTCGTCAGTAAGGGGCAGTACCACGGAGGCGACAAGCCGAGTCGCGGGTGCCCCACTTAGGTGAACCCTGCACCTCCGCCGGAGGAACTCTTGCCCCTCGAACTGCTGGCCCTGACGGTTAACCGTCGTAAATCGTGCATCTCACGAAGGCTTCCTGCGTTCAGGCAATGTGAACGGCGGCGGAAACGTAAGCCTTGCGGGTGCGAGGCCTGTGCTCCTCGCATGGCTCCCGGTGGGCTGGCCGGTGTCAGGTGGGATCTCATCGAGGTCGCAGTCGGGACCGTGCAGATGTTCCGCGCAGGAGCGGAACTCGTAAAACTCCCCGAGAACGCCGGCGTGGTTGGCCGAAGCGCCGGCGTGGGCGCCTGCAGAGCCGGCGACATGCTGGTAGTCACCCCCATGTTCGACCGGATCGCCCCCGGGCCGCCGGAGGCCCGCGACGGTCGTCGACGAACTGACCGCCCGACAGGTCTAGACGAACGGTGCATACTTCCCTCTAAGCCGAAGCGGAATATGATGGACCACGCGCTTCTCGTCCTGGGTTCCTGTAGTGGAGAGCCTTCTCGGAGGAAGACTCAAGTGCCTGTTCAGAACTACGGCGTGGTTGTTGGATCCTACAATCGACTCGACCGCGGTGGCGTGCATCAAGGTCATTGGTATCACGGCTACCTGTACTTGAATCTTCCCGAAGACACCACAAATGTTGGAGCACTCGACGTATATGCGGCATCTAACGTCGGTGTTCAGTACCGATTGCTTTACGACCTGGATCCCGACCTCTTCAGCCTGATCGCCGGTTTAGCGCCAGGCCGCCATGCTGTGGCAAGTGGCCCAGTCGAAGGTCCCTCGTCAGGCGCCATCGACTACGTGCGCTCCAAGTTGCTCAAACCCCACATAGGGTGTCTCCTGAGCTTATTCGAGCCCATACTGGCGGCCGTCGCTGCCTTCGTGTTTGCTCTCGCCGAAAGCGCTGGCTGGCAGACTAGCGACGGCGACAATGCCCTCATTGCTCTCGAGGCCGAATTACCTCAGGCGGAGCGAATCTGGATGTTCGGTTCGTTATTTGAGACCGGACCCAACGGCCCCGGAGTCCACGACGTCCACTACAACCAGGGCGACCCCGTAACGTCGCCCGACGGATCGCATCATCAGAACGACGACGGCGTTTGGCAGGACGGTGGAGTTCTATGGCGCCGCACCGATGGCAGACTCATGGCCTGGCTCGTGAAGTTCTCCAGTCAAACGCTCAAGACTAATGACCAGACTGGACTCCCAATCTGAACCCCAACGTCATCAAGCTCAGCACCCCGAGCGAGCTGTTCTTGCGCGCGTGCTCGTTCGTCGGGAAAGGGCAAACCATCAAGTATTTCGCACCGCTCGCCCGCTGAAACGTTAGAGAACCTTAATTATCTCGCCGCTAATACGTGGGAGTGCTACCGTCACAAGGAACAGTCCGGGGGGACGTGATATTTGATCGATGGGCGGCGCCACCATCTGTGTCGGCTGCGGGGACATTGCGCCACGGGGCCCTGGGGGTCGCGCCGGTGCCTACGTGATGCCCCCATTCCCATTCTCCTCGAGCTGATGCGAGCGCGAGCAGGCGAGGAGGGGTGGCTAGCGAGTGGCCAAACTTAGCCATCGGGTTCCGCTCTTTCGGCGGCTATCGGGGGGAATGGGCAACGAGGCCAAGGTCCCGTCGGGGCGAGTTGTGGGAAGAAGATTGTAGAAGCTGAAGACCTAGCGGAAGGGGGCCAATGACATGAGCAATATTCCACGGCACTGTATGCCCCACCGGCGCGGCTACGCTTTGCCGACCGCGTCCTCGGCGATAACAAAATCTGTCTCCGCGGAGCCGCCTCCGCCAGCCCGGATGCGGCTGGTCGGCACGAGGAGACGCCTCAGGACCAAGGGGTTCGCGATCGCGACGCTCGTCGCCACCCTGAGCGCGCTGTATCTCGTGCCCGGGCACGCCGACGATCCGAGCGGATGTGACTTCGACCCGGTCAACACCAAGGCACCCTTCAGTCCATCGTGTGTGCCGCCGCTTACCGGCAGCACCTTTGAGGGCGGCGACGGCAACCTCGCAGTCAATACCTCTGGGAACACTGACTGGGCCAACGTCGCGGGGCGGAACGTGGGCATCGACCAGCCAAGCGGCAGGACCGACAACTCCTTCGGGCAAGGTACCAAGGAAGACGACGCCAACGTCACCGTGGTGAGTGGCTCGATTCCTCCCAACAAGAGCGACCTCTCACGCTTCTACGAGGCGTCCGAGTTCGCCAACAACAGCAACTTCCTCTACCTCGCCTGGGAGCGTACCAACGTCCTCGGCTCGGCCAACATGGACTTCGAGATCAACCAGAACACGACGACCGGCTTCTCAGGCACCACCGTCGGTCCCATTACGCTCAACCGGACCGCCGGCGATCTCCTGGTCACCTTCGACTTCACCAACGGAGGCGGCAAACCAACCCTCGGGCTGCTCTTTTGGGTGACCTCCGGCGCGGCCAGCCAGTGCTTCTCGAGCAGCTCGCTGCCCTGCTGGGGCAACCGCCTGGGCCTGACCAGCGCCAACTCGGAGGGGGCCGTCAACAACGTTGACACCGTCACCGACCCCATTGCGGGGACGAGC
>DASWFZ010000091.1:0-2340 GCA_036393975.1 bacterium
ACTTCGGGCACGCGCACGCGCTGAAGGAGCTCACGATGCGGATCCGGCATATACGTCCCGACGATTTCCTCAAAGTCCAATCGCTGCTCACACAACTCATGCCTGGTCGACCCCACGGCCAGCAGGCCATGTGGGATGCGCTGGGGGGCTACTCTGGTCACAGGGCTTGGGTGGCGGAGATCGATGATGTGGTCGCTGGTTTTCTCGACCTGTTCGTCTTCCCTGACGTCGCCCACGGCGCGCCCATCGCGATTATCAATAACCTGATTGTGGGAGAACCCTTTCGCAGACGCGGTCTGGGCAAGCGACTGCTGCATGCCGCCCTGGACCAGTCGAGCCGCGAACAGGCGGTCGAAAGTTCATGCCTGGACAGATTTTGACAATGCGCGCGCGATCCAACTGTACAAGCGCGTAGGGTTTGCGGAGAGAGCGCTGCTGCTTGAACTAGACACATCGCGCCTGGACGATTCGGCCCCACGAAAGTAGCGAAGCCGGTGCATCGCCGGCTTCGGACCTCTGATTGACACAACTCGCTTCTAGTCGCGACTCCCCGGTCGAGGGGCGCTTGCCGTCGCTGGGATCTTCAGAGCAGAGCCACAGACCGCGCAGTATCGAGAATCCCCGCGGTTAGCTTCGTGGCAGACTGCGCAGACAATCCCTTCCACCACCTGCGTGCCGCAGTTCGCGCAGAACTGGGCGCGAGGCGCGATGGGATGTCCACAGGAGGAACAGTGCATGCCGTCGTCGGGAAGCTTGGCCCCACACGATCCACAGAATGTGGCCTCATGGCGATTCTTGGTCCCGCACGCTCGACAGGCCTTAGATCGCAGGAGCTTCGCCCCGCACGAACTACAAAAAAGATCATCATCGCGGTTCATGCGGCCGCACGACCGACAGAGCATCGTTCCCCCTCCCCTCACATCCCCGCCAGTGTCGTACCACTGAAATTGGTACGCTAGACGGGAGGCTGGCGCGCGAGGAGTCGCTGCAAACCTGACCTGATCTACAGCGGTGCGTGCCGGTCAGCCGCGGGCCGACAACTCTTTAGACCGAGTTGATGGGGACTTGCCCGTGTGTGCGGTGGCTCACTTACGGCGCGCGACAACAAGCTTGTCTGTGCCGGATTCGGCACCCCACACTTCTCCTGGTCGGCCAAGGAGCTGGCGCACGGACGCCTGAGGAGTCGGCAGCGGGAAGCGCTCGAACGTTTCAAGGGCAGGATCGAACCGCACCAGCGCGTTGCCCGCCCAATCACTCAGCCAGATGATGTTCTGATCATCCACGTAGACGGCATAGGGCTGGGCGTCACCTGAGGACACCCGCCACTCGTGCCAACGGCCAGTCGCTGGGTCGTAGGCCCCGAGCTGACCTGCGTTCCACTCGCTCACCCAAATACGGCCTTTGGAATCCGCCCAGACTCTCCTAGCCCCCTGATGCGCCGTCGGCGGATCCAGCACCGTCGCGCCACCGCTTGCGGTATCCAGTCGGGCCACGAAGCTTCCGGCTAGGGAGGCAAAATACACAGTCCCGTCTGGTGCAGTGCAGATGCCGTACGGCCCGCGCCCGCGAGGTGCGTCGAACACATCTAACTTCCCAGTGGCGGGATCGAGTCGCCCGTACACTCCACTCTGCCCCGTGAACCACAACACCCCGCGGCGATCGAAGGTCGCTGTGTTCAGATTCGCCCCCTCCCTCCCGCGGGGGAGGGGAAACCGCGTCACGCTGTTAGTCTTGGGATCGACACGCACGATCGCGTTCAACCCTCCGTCGGTGATCCACGGGGCGCCATCCGGTCCGACGATCACCCCGTGAGGTGCGGAGCCCGCGCCCAGTTTGATCTCCCGGATCCGTCCGGTGGCAGGGTCCAGGTAGCCGAGTACTCCCCCTACCTGGGCCGTGTACCACACGCCCCCATCCGGCGCGGGTGCGACGTCATGGGGGTGCGACCGCGGCGGCACCGGAAACTCCTGCAGCACGTACCCGGCGGGAGACGCTGCCTGGAGATTCGCGCACCACGCCAGAGCCGTCACGATCGCCGCGGCTGCTACCGCAATCGTGCCTCTCATGCGCGACTCAATTTGCATTGTCGTACACCTCGACTCTCGTTTGGCCGCTCACACTCAGTTCCGGCGCGTCTGCGGAAAGACGGAAATCACAGATTGTCCAAACGCCTGGAGACCGTCAAGATCGTCCAAATCGAGCCACTGCAGCATGACGCGTTGCACGCCTGCACCTTGAAGAGCGCCCAGCTGATCCACCACCTCAGAGGGAGTCCCCACCACTACTCCGCGGCCCCGCAGTGCGGGGACTGTCTGCCCTCTCTGCGCGACCTTCCGTTGC
>DASWFZ010000092.1:0-22139 GCA_036393975.1 bacterium
GTGTCTCAGGCTTTGAGTCTCGCGTCCAGAAGCTCCCCTGAGCCGGATCCGCTAGACGCCAGCCCGTTAGGTGTCCTGCCCGGCGCCCGAGCATTGCACCGAGCAGTGAGCCGGCTGTTAGCGTCCATCCCGGATCGCCAGCACTCCCGGGTGGACGTACGCTGCTATCTAGGCAGCGTAAGCGTACTGTGTATTGGCGGTTATTCGCCGTCCAGGTATTTTACGAGGGCCCGGACCACCTCGACGCGCAGCTTCACTTCTGCCATCCCAGTCGAAACCGATCGCCCCCTGAGTGCAATTATACCACGCGACGACAGAAGGCCTGGAGTGACTGCCGGAATGGGCGTTTCGTTGCTGAGTAGGGACTGTGCGGATCTGGAGGCAGTGGGGCTATGTTGCCAGAAGCGCTGATCCCCTGGCCGCGTCGAACTGCATCACTTGCGCAGGCTCGGTGAGGGTTCGCCCGAGGCTGATCCGTCGCCGTCTCTCGATGCGCACACGCGCGGCATGGCACACCGAGCACTGGTGCACCGCGACACGTATCCATGAGCGATCGCTCGGTGCGACGGGGCTGGCCCGGACACGGGCGAGGAGCGCCCGCGCTTCATGCGGCCGGCGCTGCTGAATGGCGGTCTCCCACTCCCGGACCGCGGACATGTCCGCGCACTCCACGAGGTGTCTGAGTTGGTAGAACCGGTGGTGCGTCCAACAGAACGGGACATCCACGAGGTAGGAAATTGTCCAGCCCGTGGCGACCACCACGCCCAGCACCTCCGCGAATAGCCGGAGCACTCCACCCCCGAGCAGTGCGGGCATGGGAAGGGCTACGCTAGTGGGCAGCTGAGCAGCAATCGCCTGGCCCCCGAATTCTATGAGCAGCTTCGCATAGTTGATTACATGGAGGACATCGGGCGTCATCGCACCAGTACCGCCCAGATGAAGCTGGTACTGGACATAGTCGAGCAACACGGCGCCTGCATATGCGGCCATCCCGCCCATCTGGGCGAAGATGCGAAAATTCGCGGTATCGTAGCCTGCTGTGAGGCGGATTGCCATGGCCACGCCAAGAGCAGCACCTATCCCAATCAGCAATGCACCGACCGGGATAGCACCCAGCACATGGAAGTGCGCGAGCGAGGTGCGGTACGCCCCATAGGCGGTCAGGGCGCTAGAGAGTACTCCGAGCACAAGCGCGAGGAATCCGGACACACCTATCCCCTCCTTCCAGGAGCATACCCCCTTTATCCGGGGCTTCAGACACCCACGCCGCGAGGGGCGGTCCAACTTGAGGAGAATTGTAGGATTGGCAGAGATTACGGCGCTGACAATTGAGGCATCGTCTCTCGTCCTACACCGATAAGACGTTTCATGGAGGAATTCATGAAGTATCGGACGTTCGGGCGCGCGGGCTGGGAAGTGAGCGAGATCGGATACGGGATGTGGGGGATGGGAGACTGGACCGGCTCCGATGATGACGAATCGATGCGATCTCTTCAAAAGGCTGTGGATGTGGGCGTGAACTTCTTCGATACTGCGTGGGCCTATGGCCAGGGCCACAGCGAGCATCTCTTGGGCCAGCTGCTGCGTGCGAATCCCGGTGCCAAACTGTACACAGCGACCAAGATCCCTCCCAAGAATCTGCGATGGCCAGCGCGGGCCCGCGATCCCCTAGACGAGACATTCCCGCCCTCGCATATCCGCGCGTACACGGAGCGCAGTCTGAAGAACCTGGGGGTGCGGGCCATCGACTTGATGCAGTTCCATGTCTGGCACGATGCCTGGGCGGGGGATGAGCGGTGGCAAACGGAGATGCGCCGACTGAAGGACGAGGGGCTGGTGCGGGCGTGGGGCCTAAGCCTCAACCGCTGGGAGCCGGCCAATGGGATCGCTGCCTTGAGAACGGGTCTGATCGACGCCGTCCAAGTCATCTACAATATCTTCGACCAGAACCCTGAAGACGAGCTTTTCCCCGTGTGCCGTGATCTCAACATTGCCGTCATTGCACGGGTGCCCTTTGACGAGGGCTCATTAACGGGAGCGCTGACGAAAGACTCTCGATGGCCCCAGGGGGACTGGCGCAACCACTACTTCAACCGGGACAATCTATACCACACATTGCGACGTGTGGATGCGGTTAAGCAAATAGTCCCGGAGGGGATGACGTTGCCGGAGATTGCTCTGCGATTTATCCTTCAAAACGCGACTGTGTCGACGGTCATCCCAGGAATGCGCAAGACCGCACACGTTCTGGCCAATACTGGCGCGAGCACCGCGACGTCCTTGTCGGCGGGCGTCATGACCGACCTGCGCCGCCACCGCTGGGACCGAAAGCCCGCGGCTTGGTCTGACTGATTCGGGCGCAGACGGTCTCCCCCGCAGATGTCAGAGGTCTAGCCCCAAGCGCCAGTCGCGTGAAAATTTCCCCCACTCATGCTGCCCGCGGGACGGCGTACCAGACGGTATCCTCCGCTGGTGGTTTGACTCCATCCCAAAGTTGGGGCCGGGTGGAGGTTGGTAGGTCTTCCCTCGGATGGGGACGGTTCAGTCCCACGAATCTCTATGCGAAGTTGGCGGAAACGCCCTCAAAGGTGTAGGCGGAGTAGGAGTTGTCCCCCATCATTCGTGCTCTTTCCGTTTTGTGCCACGACCGTCTTCCCGCTGAAATGAAATCCTGCGGGTCGGACCTGTCTCCTTAAGTCCTCTCCTCAACACGCCGACAGCGCACGAACGCTCCCAAGGATTTTTCAAAAGCGCCTCGAGCATTTTCCGCCGCCATTTCCGCGCGCCCATTGCTGCAATGGGATCACCCTACGGGTTACTACGTAGTTACCATGTAGTTGCCACGTAGTTGAAGATACAGTATTGTCACACTTTTAGCTTAAACGTGGGAAAATGCTAAAAAGCGAGGAGGACAGCACCAAACACAACGAAGCACGTCAGGGGGCACGGGGAGCAGAGCAACCCATTCTCTTACCCAAATGGAGGGGAAACATGAGACTATTGGCGATTCTTGCAGTGCTCGCATGGGCAATTGGTCTAAGCGGTTCCATGGTTACGCGTGTCGCGGGGGATATCGGGCCCGGAAGTGCCCTCCCGCCGACGATTCACGTCGCAGGGGATATCGGGCCGGGTAGCTAGGAAGGCAAAAGACTGCAAGGTGCCGAAACATCCCGTGCCCCCCTGGCACCTTGCTTGCTACAGACAAGTTTTGGTATGCTTGCCTCGTTGTCCCGGGGCAATTATGCGTTAGTGGGTAAAACCGGAGGGTTGACTCATGTCGCTTGGTTCCAGAATCCGCCAGCTCCGTCAGTCCCGGGGCCTCACCCAGCAACAGCTGGGAGGGGGCAAGCTTTCAAAGAGTTTTATCAGCCTGGTGGAGCGAGAGCGGACTCGGCCGTCGGTTGATACCCTTGTTCTCTTCGCCCGCCGTTTGGGAACGTCGGTGGACGCGCTCCTGGGCCAGGATGGCCACCTCCCCGACCTGGCCGCCGAGAGCTTGCTGACCCTCAGCCGCCAGGCCGTCCTCCAGCGCGATTACCCCACCGCGGCCAAGCTGCTTGAAGCGATCACGTTCATGGCGGGCAAGTACGGGCTCGCAGAGGCTGCCCGCGAGATTCAACTGCAGACGGCTGAGATGGCAATCGAGCAGGGGGATTTCGGCCACGCATCGGCCACGCTCGCGTCTGTCCTGAGCGTGTGTGAACGCGAGAAGGACTACTGGCGTCTTGGCCGGACTCTGTTCCTGCAGGGACGACAAATGTTACGACAGCGAGAATATGCCAAGGCCGTCCCCCTGTATGAGAAGGCTCTTGCTGTATTGCGATCGGCCCGTGCGGGTCGCGATCCGGTCCGCATTCACACCCTGATCGAACTGGGGACTGCTCTGGGGTCGCTGGACAAACCAGAGCCTGCTCTTCGACGGTACCAAGAGGCGGTGCAATCGCAAGCCGCCAAGAACGATCCCATTCTGGCTGGCCGCGCCGTGTGGGGGCTGGGGTGGATGAATCGAAAATTGGGTGCGCTCGATCAGGCGCGTGAGTTCCTGGTGAAGGCCAAGGACCTGTTTGAGTCCGCAGAAGAGTTGACCGATTTGATGCGGGTGCTCCACAATCTCGGTCAAGTCGAATACGAGCAAGGTCAGCCTAAGGAAGCCCTGCATCACTTCCACCACGCGCTACGTGTGATGGAACGGTTGCAACGACCCCTTGACCGGGCGAAGATTCTCACGGAAATCGGCCGTGTCCACTTCACCCTAGGAGAGCTCGCAGAGGCTGAGCACTTTGCCGGCGAAGCCCTGGCCGAGACGCAGCGGACGGGAGACGTAGTGGAGGCCGCCGAGGCGCAGATTGTGCTGAGCTACGTGCGTCTCGCCCGCGGCGAGGTTACGGGCGCCGTCGACGGTGTGCGGCGCGCTATGACCACTTTCCGGGAGCGTGGAATGAACGGGAAGGCGTTGCGGATGGCTCGCGAATTCGGTCTCGCGTTGAGAAAGCGCGGTGCCTACGCGGAGTCTGCGGAATTCCTTGCGCTCGTAGCCGAGAGCACCCTGCTCACCCCGCCTGGTACGGCGTCCCTGCTCCACGTCCGCACCTAATGCAGGTTCTAACACCCAAAAGTGCCGCCCCTCGAGAGTACGGGGGGCTCCCAGTCGTCGGTTAGTAGACCTTCTCGTTCGGAACCGTTTGTTGGGGTTCGGCCCCTTTGACTCACCTGAAGATATCTCTAGTTCCTCGATGTTCTTCGCAAATCATGCTCCGATTCAGGCTTAGGGAGTGCGGAAGGCTGGATTCTTTGCGCCTATGTCAGGCCATAAAGTAGGCGGGACCTTGCGCGGGCTACGTGCGGGACAGACTACTGTTAGCTTGGGGCGTTGACGAGTTCGGGTTGGCGAACGTCTGAGGTTCCCTCGAGTGCTTGCGCGATGGGTTCCATCCGGGTAGGGCCTCGGCCGGCTCGGGCGTCAGTGCCTTCCGAGCACAGATCGTAAACGCCCACGATCTGCCCGAAGCGTGGCTCCAGCGTGACAACCGTGCCGCAACGTGGACAACGCCAGAGTCCCATGGCCGATCACCTCTCTCCAACGTGCCCCGCAGGCTTAGCCTGGAGGCTGACTCCCTTTCACTGACTACTACGTACCCACAGCCGCTGAAGTTCAGCCACTTTATCTTATTAAGCAGCAAGTCTAGTGCCACGACAGCCGAGTGTCTCCCGCAGGAGAATAGGGAGGGAGGTGGGAATTCACCCGCGCCACGATGGTTCACATCAGGGAGGAACCGGAATGAAAGCGGTCAGGATTCACCAGTTCGGCGGCCCCGAGGTGCTGCAGATCGAAGACGTCCCAACTCCCGAGCCGGGATCGGGACAGGTACGCGTCAGGTTAGAGGTCTGCGGGGTGAACTTCGCCGACGTCTATCAGCGCCTGGGGCAGTACGCGCTTCAGCTCCCCGGAATTCCGGGCCAGGAGGGGGCGGGAGTCGTGGATGCGGTGGGTCCGGGTGTCACCGACGTCCGACCCGGCGATCGTGTCGTCTATTCCAACGTCTTCGGAAGTTACGCGCAGTACGCCATCGTGCCCGCGTGGCAATTGGTCCGTATCCCGCCAGGGCTCGATGCGGCGACCGCCGTGGCGGCGATGTTACAAGGGATGACCGCACACTACCTCGTGCATGATACCTATCCCCTCAAACCAACTGATACGGCGCTTGTCTATGCCGCAGCCGGCGGCGTCGGACACCTCCTCGTCCAGATGGCACGCCGGCGGGGCGCGCGTGTCATCGCTGCAGTGTCTTCCGATGCCAAAGCGGAACTGGCGCGGTCGCTAGGCGCGAACGAGGTGATCGTGTATACCCGCGCCGAGGTGGATACGGAGGCGAAGCGGTTGACAGGCGGGCGCGGCGTCCAGGTCGTGTACGACTCCGTGGGCAAGGACACGTTCGAGAAGAGTCTCAACTGCCTTGCGTTGCGCGGGATGATGGTGCTCTACGGGCAATCCAGCGGCCCGGTGCCCCCTCAGGACCCCCAGATCCTTAACCGCAAGGGGTCGCTCTTTTTGACGCGGCCAACCCTCGTGCACTATACCCACACGCGCGAGGAGCTCCTCGGCCGAGCGACTGATGTGCTGTCTTGGGTCCAATCGGGGATCCTGACTGTGCGGATCGACCGCCGCTTTCCCCTCGCGCAAGCGGCGGAGGCACAGCGTTATCTGCAAAGCCGTCAGGCTACCGGAAAGGTTCTGTTACTGCCGTGAGTCGCGGGCACCGCCTACGCGCGGTCCGTTAGGCCCTAAGTAGCATTTGTGCGCGTAGGGTAAATACTATGCAAGTTGCCAGATTCCGCGGGGGAGAGCGCAAGGACCCACGCCTGTTGCCCCACGACAGGCCGCTGCATGAACACGTTGAGGCTCCCCCACCACACCGTCATTTGCCTAACGTCCTAAGGCGCGTGCGTCTAGGGATCTTCTAGATCACGATCCTTTCAGGTAGCGATCAAACCACGCCACTGTGCGACGCCATGCGTCGAGTGCAGACGGCGCGT
The DNA here is from genome assembly GCA_036393975.1 of bacterium. Taxonomy (GTDB): domain Bacteria; phylum Sysuimicrobiota; class Sysuimicrobiia; order Sysuimicrobiales; family Kaftiobacteriaceae; genus 13-1-40CM-64-14. The sequence goes on from DASWFZ010000092.1 coordinate 6,535, forward strand.
GGTACCGTTGCCCGGTGTCATTGAAGAACGCGTGATCGGCTCCCGGGTAGATGACAACCTCAAAGGGCAGGCCTGTTTTCCTCATGGCCTCGCGGATGGCAGGAATTCCTGCATCGATCCGACTGTCCAGCTCGCCGTAGATGGCCAGGATCGCCGCTTTGATTTGTGGGACATCCTCCAACGGAGGGTTAGGGCCATAGAAGGGGACGGCTGCGCGGATCGCCGAGTTACGCGTCGCCAGCCGCCAGGTCATCCCCCCGCCGAAGCAGAAGCCCACTGCGCCAATACGGTCCTTGCGCACCGCGGATTGTCCTTGTAGGTAGGCGACGCCCGCGTTCAACATCGCGACGAGCTGGTCCGGCGGCGTTCGGCCGAGGATGGCAGTGACTTCGGCCAGATCGGAGTACTTAGCCGTACCTCCTTCCGCAGAGGCCAGATCGACCGCCAGCGCCGCATAACCCAGCTTGGCTAGTCGTCGACAGACGTCTTTGAAGTGTTCGAGTAATCCTCGGTTCTCGTGGATCACGATGACTCCAGGCGCAGGATCAGCAGACTTCGGCCTCGCCTGGTAACCCTGGATGGCCACCGGGCCCATGGGAAACGTCACCCCTCCTGCTTGCAGCGCGGGATCATCCGGCGGCACCGTGATGCCACCTGCTTGCGCCGTGACGACCGGTGCTGACGAGCTGGCCGCCGCCACTTCCTCCGGCGTGGTCATGACGCCCAGTTCCCGGAGGACCGGGAGGGCCACTGCTGTCCCGCCGACCATCAGCGCCACGCGGCGCAAGAACTCGCGGCGGTTGAGCCGACCGCTGTGAAAGTCCTCTGCCCATTCCTCCACGATGTACCGTTCAAGGTCACCCATCGTGCACACACCTCCTTGAGTGTTTCAGCTGTGCGAGATCACTTATTCGACGTCGGCACATCTTTTTGCTAGGTCCGGAAGGCGGCGAGGAGGGTCCGATACAGCGCCGCCTGACTCGGCGCAAACGGCTCGTAGAGGCTAATGCGATCCGCGAGCCCGCGATAACGCTCCCGAAGTTTGCTCCCGAACTCTTCCGGTGGTGCGACGACGGCAAATGCGTGTAAGACATCATCGGTGATCAAAGTGCTCATCTCCGACCACCGCCCACGCGAGGCCAGGACGCTGAGGCGCTGTCCGAGGTCCTCCCATCCGTGATGCGCGAGGACGCCGCGGTACGACGGTGTACTCGCATAGAACGCGAGCGCTCGCCTCGCCGCGTCCGTGGACAGCTCCGTTCCTTCGACAACCGTGAGGGCGCTAACCACGATTTCGAAGGGCCCGGATGTTCTCTGGGCCTTCTCGCGCCCGCGCGCAATAGCTGGCAGGACTACGTCGCGCAAGTACGCCGGGGTGTGAAAGGGATGTACGTGAAAACCGTCTGCGACTTCTCCGGCGACGCGGCACAGCGGGGGATTGACTCCCGCGGTGAGGATCGGGATGGGATGCGGCTGCGGGGGTGGGGTAAAGAAGGGCGTCATCAAACTGAGCGTCATGTCCGGGCCGCGGAAGTCTAGCGGCACCCCGCGGCGCCACGCGTCCCACACAGCGCGCACCGCCCGGACAGTGGTGCGCAGTCGCGGAGCAGGCGGCGTCCAAGGCATGCCAAAACGTCGCACGATGTGCGCTCTGACTTGTGTGCCCAACCCCAGCATGAACCGTCCCTTCGAGAGCGCCGCGAGATCCCAAGCAAGATAGGCGAGCAGGGTGGGGCTGCGGGTAAAGGCCAGGGCGATCCCCGTCCCGATGCCGATGCGGGAGGTGGACTGGGCGGCCAGCGCGGCGGCGAGGAACGGATCATGGGCGGTCTCGCTGAACCAGACCGCATCCAGGCCCCACGCTTCCGCGGCCTGTACGAGATGTGGGACCTCATCCAGGGTGCCATACATGATCTGGGCATCCACTTTCACGGGGCGGCCTCCAGGCGTGTGGGGTGTGCAGCGGCCCGGGCGCAGCACGCCGCGCCCCATAGCGCTTCCATTCGACAGCTGCATCACCCCTGCGCAGGAGAACTGAATGGCAACACGAAACGGGTGGGGTCGGGAGAGGTGGTATAGAGAAGATCCTCCGTGGGAACGGCAGGTGGTGGACGCTTCGTGAGGTAGGGAATGAAAGTCGTCGCAGCCGCCCTGCTGGCGGTAATGACCTCAGGGATGATGGCGGGTCCCGCGGTTGGTCAGACTGCCGGTCCACGGGTGGTCGTCAACGGCGTGGACGTCCCCCTCGCTGCTCCTGCCGTAGTGCTTAACGGCCAGGTCCTGGCTCCCATGCCCGGGTTATTCGACCCGATGGGAGCCGTTAGTGCTTTTTACGAAACCACCCAAACCATCGTGGTCACCAATCGCCTGCGGACCACGGTGCAGATGCGGTTGAACGATACGACAGCGCTGGTCAACGGAAAGCCCGCTCGCCTTCCTGCTGCCCCGGCCCAAATCGGATCGCACGTGTTTCTCCCTGTCCAAGCTGTCTTCGCCCTGCTCGGAGCATGGGCGAAGTTTGACGAAACGGAGGGGGCTGTCTTTGTGAGTTCGCAGATCACGGCGATCACGCCGCAGATCGTCGACGGTGTCCTGCGGGTGGGCGTGGAAGCGACCGGGCCACTCCAAGTGGAAACCCACGTGTTGCGGAACCCGGACCGGCTGGTGGTGGACTTCCTTAACGCCGCGCTGCGCCTCAGCGGCCGGGAGTACCCTGTTAACGAGGCCGGTGTCATCCGCATCCGAACGGGGCAGTTTCAGTCCAAACCGTACATCTCGCGGGTCGTCTTTGACCTCCAGCAGCCTGTGGAAATTCAGGTCGCCACGGCTCCCAACAGCTACCTCGTCACCCTCGAAGTGCGCCAAGAGGGCCCAGGCCTGGCGGATGTAGCGCAGCCCAGTGTTCCACAAGCCACCCCGGTTGCCCCAGGCGCGGGATCGGTCAAGATCACGGGCGTGTCGTTCCAGGAGGATGGATCGGCAGGTCGGTTGGCCCTGGAGACCACCGGTCCGATGGAATTCAAGATCCGGGAGTTCAAGTTTCCCGATCGGTTGGCTATCGATTTGATTGGCGCCGTTTTTGTGCCTGTCAAACAGGATGTGTCCGTCAATGGGACCTCCGTGATCGCCGTCCGCGCGGCCCAGTTTACCGCAACACCCCCGGTGACCCGCGTGGTCGTCACGCTGAAACGGAAGCTCAACTATGTCGTGAGCCGGTCCGTCGGCCATTTGCTCGTGGACCTTACCACTGGGTCAGCGCAGGGTCACACAGTTGCCCTCGACGCCGGGCACGGCGGCCGTGATCCCGGAGCCATCGGCCCCACCGGGTTGCGTGAGGCGGAGGTCGTGTTGGATGTCGCCCAGCGTGTGCGGGACCTGTTGAGTCAAGACGGCGTCCGGGTACTGATGATTCGAGACAATGATGCGACGGTCGAACTGGACGATCGGACACGAATGGCGCGGGAGGGGGGAGCCACCGTGTACGTGAGTATCCACGCCAACGCGTCGACCCGCGCGGCAGTGAATGGGACGGAAACCTACTATCTGACTCCCCAGAGCCTGGCGCTCGCGCAGATGATTCAGGACGAACTGGGGGCGGTGCTCGGCATTCCCAGCCGCGGCATCAGGACCGCGAACTTCATTGTCCTGCGCGACAACGACGTGCCCTCCGTGCTGGTCGAGACCGCGTACATTTCCCATGCCGACGATGAAGCGCACTTGCGTGATCAGGAATTCCGGCAGGAGATTGCCGAAGCCGTCCACCGGGCGATCATGCGCTTCTTGGCGGTCTACCCGATCCCCCAGGGTGCACCCTGATCTCCGCACGCGCTGATGACCTCCCGCACCCGGACCTCGGGCGTGCGGGGCGGGCAGGCAGGAGTGCGCGGGCATGAAGCTGACGGTGCTCGGCAAGTGGAGCCCGTATCCTCCCGCCGGCGGGGCGTGTCCCGGATATTTGGTGGAAGCCGACGGCGTCCGCATCTTGCTCGACTGCGGATCCGGGGTTGTGGCGAGCTTGCATCGCAGCGCAACCGCATTCGACCTCGACGCGGTGGTGCTGACGCATCTGCATCCTGACCACTTCACAGATATCTATCCGCTGCGCAACGAGCTTGCGTTTGGCCGGCTGCCGAATCCTCCCGCCGCTCCGCTGCCCTTGTTTGCCCCGGCCGGGGCGGGAGGCTATCTGGCCGCCTGCCTGCCCAAGGTGGAGTCGCGGCAGGAGTTCACCTCCGGATTTACGTTTCATGCGTTGGAAGACGGGGCGGGGACCGTGCGCGGGGTGCGGCTGCGGTTCGCACTCACCGCGCACCCGATGCCCTGCCACGCGGTCCAAGTCCTCGCCGGCAGTCGCCGGCTGGTCTACAGTGGCGATTCAGGACCGTGCGAGGCCTTAGACCGCCTCGCGGCTGGCTGCGATCTCTTCTTGTGCGAATCCACACTCATGGAAGCCGATGCCCATCTGGCGGGACCCCTGGGGCATCTGACCGGCACCATGGCCGGTGCGACCGCACGCCGCGCCGACGTGAAGCGGTTGTTGCTGACCCACTTCTTCACCCCCCGGTATGCACTCCAGGAGACCCACGGTGCGGCCGCGAAGGAGTTCGCCAACGTGGCGCTGGTCGAAGAAGGCCTCGCCTACGAGGTGTGAGTGTGCATGCCCCGGCCTGACGGTCGCCGCCCGGACGAATTGCGACCCCTGAAGATCACTCGACGCTACCTCAAGTACGCCGAGGGCTCGGTGTTGCTGGAGTTAGGCGACACGCGGGTGGTGTGCTCCGCGAGCCTTGAGGAGCGCGTACCTCCGTGGCTTCGCGGCGCCGGGCAAGGGTGGATCAGCGCGGAATACGGCATGCTTCCCCGCGCCACGCAAGAACGCAATCCCCGTGACGTGGGTCGGCCGGGGGGCAGGGTACAAGAGATCCAGCGGCTGGTGGGCCGCTCACTTCGGGCGGCGGTGGATCTGGAGAAACTCGGCGAGCGGACCATCTGGATCGACTGCGATGTCATCCAGGCCGACGGGGGGACGCGGACGGCCGCGATCACCGGGGCGTTTGTGGCTCTCGTTGACGCGTTGCACGTGTTGCGATCGACCGGCGCATTGACCGTGTGGCCGCTGCGGGAGTTTCTTGCCGCGACGAGCGTCGGGTTTGTCGAGGGCCAGGCGGTGCTCGACCTCACGTTTGCCGAAGATTCCCGCGCCCGCGTCGACATGAACGTGGTCCTCACTGAAGGAGCCCGGATCGTCGAAGTGCAAGGGACGGCGGAAGGAATGCCGTTTTCCCGGGAGGAGATGCAACAGCTCCTGGGGTTAGCGGAGCAAGGCGTGCGTCAGCTGATTGCTCAGCAGAAGCAAGCGCTCGCCGACATTGTCACAGTCGTCAGGCGGTAAACGACCCTCCAACGCGGCAGAAAAAATCAGAGAGGAGTACTGATCCCGTGGCCCGAGCGGCCCGCAAGGCGCGCGCGAAGTCCGCGCGTCCCCCCCGCCGCAGTCGGCGTGGGACAGCCCGCTCGTCTTCGCCATCTCCGGATGTCTTGGAGGTGGTGCTGGCGACGCACAATCCTGCGAAAGTCCGCGAGATGCTGGAGTTAGTCCGGGACTTGCCCCTACGCGTCTATGCATTGGACGCGTTTCCCCAAATTGCCGACCTCCCCGAAGATGGACTCACGTACACCGAGAATGCCATCAGCAAGGCGCTGACCGTCGCCCGCCTGACGCGTCGGGTGACGATTGCCGACGACTCGGGTATTGAGATCGACGCGCTTCACGGGGCGCCTGGTCCGCAGTCCCGTCGGTTTCTGGGGGACGGGGCGTCGGATGCGCAGCGCAATGTCCGGATCCTCAAAATGGTCGCGGGTGTCGCGCCGCCCGCGCGGACCGCACGGTATCGAGCCGTGGTGGCAGTGGCGACACCGGACGGAACGGTGCGCACCTTCGAAGGCACGTGCGAGGGGGAGTTGGCCACGGCGCCCCGCGGGGCGCATGGCTTCGGCTATGATCCTATCTTTGTCGTCCCAGCATATGGGAAGACGATGGCGCAGCTCCCTCCGGCCGTGAAGAACCGCATCAGCCACCGGGCCCGGGCCGTCACGGCCGCAAGACCCTACGTCCGCCAGCTGGCTGAAGCGCTGCACCACCGCACCGCGACGCCGGAGCCAAGCTTCTAGAATCCCGCGGCTAAAAGTTACAAGTGCTTTTCGAGCAGCTGAGGGTTGGCCAGCACGTCCCGCCACGGGTCCTTGCGCTTGCGCATCAGGGTCGGGACGGTCTTCAGCGTGAACTCAAGAGGATCCAGTCCTGCTTCAAGTTCCTTCCACGAGATCGGGAATGACACGCCCGCCTCTGGGGTGGGTCGTACGCTGAAGGCGCTGGCCAACGTGGCCCCGCGCCTGTTCTGATTGTAGTCGAGGAATACTTTCCCGACCCGCTGCTCCGCCGCCCACGCGGTCGTGATCGTCTTCGGAGACAGGCTCTCCAAATGCTGCGTGACCGTTTTGGCAAAGGCGTGGGTCTGCTCGAATGTGTACCGGCGCACAATCGGCACAAAAACGTGGAGGCCCGTCTTGCCCGACGTCTTGACGAAGCTCTCGAGTTTCAAACGCGTCAGCACGCTGCGCAAGAGCCGCGCCGCCTCGACCGCGGCCTCGAAGCCGCGGCGGGAGTAGTCGGGGTCTTTCTCACCTTTGCGTTGCGGGAGCTTGTTGTCGGGAAACAAGTAGGGATCGATGTCGAACGCCACAAAGTCTGGGCGGTTGAGCACGCTGCTCCCTAACGCCTGCTCGGAGGAGGCGAAGTCCACCCCGGCATTTCCCGCCCGGTCGGCCCGCCGAAGGGGGGTGATGCGACTGAACCAGGTGTGAATCTCGATGTCGGCGAGCTGGGCCAGCCACAGCAACGTGGGGAGGTTGTTGCACACAGGGGCAGCCATTGTGTGCTTCTCGCTGTCCGTCCAAATGCGAACGATCTGCGCGAACGAGGGCGCATCGGGATGATCCTTCTGGTAGAAGCTTTCCCCCGCGATGCCGTTGGGAAATCGGCGCAGGGTGACCGGTCGGTCGGTGATGTGGGGGAGGATGTGTGGGGCGATCTCGAGGTAGTAGCGGATGAGATCGCCCTTCGTGTAGCCCTTTTCAGGCCAGAAGACTTTGTCTAGGTTTGTGAACTCAACCTCCCCGGCCTTCTCGGCCAGGTCTGCCGAGGCCCGCGAATTGCCTGCCTGTGAGTTGCCGGTCTTCACGGGCGTTCGGGCCTCTGTGTTCAGGCGCGGTGGGGGTTCAGGTGCACGCGGCTGGGGACGCTCCAGCTGAACCTCACGCGCGACTTTGTCGACGCGCACCCCCTTAAAGACAGGGGTCCGCAGGAGGCCGTCGTCCGTCCAGTTCGCATATTCGACGTCGACGACGAGTTCGGGCCGTACCCAGGTGATCACGTCGTTGGTTGGCGGGACGGTGACAAACGGACACGCGGCCTCGGTGCGTGCGGTCAACAGAGGCGTCAACCGCTTCAGCTCGGAATCGGTGAACCCACTGCCGCAGTTGCCGATGTACTGCAACTGGCCCTCCGCATCATACGCTCCGAGGACGAGCGCGCCGAAGGTCTTCGCGCGGGCACCTCGACCCTGGGTGAATCCGCCCACCACGGCGTCCAGACGCTGATTGACTTTGATTTTTAACCAGGTGCGGGTCCGTTCACCGGTTTCGTAGCGGCTGTCGGCACGCTTGGCGACGATCCCCTCCACCCCATGTGCCTGGGCCGCTTCGTAGAAGACGCGGCCGGTCCCCATCACTGCGTCGGATACCCGCAGCACCTGCGTGGGACGCAGCAGGGCAGCCAGACTCTTTCGCCGCCGATCCAGAGGCCAGTCCGTTAACCTATGGCCGTTGAGATACAGAACATCGAAGACGTAGTAGGCGATTTGCGGGGTCCGTCCGGGGTGGGCCCCGTTTGTTTCCTGCAGGCGTCCCTGCAGAAGCTGAAATTGCGCCCGGCCCTGATCGTCGAGGGCCACGATCTCCCCGTCTAGCACCGCATCGGGCAGCTGCTGCGCGTACAATGCCTCGACGACCTCAGGAAAGCGCGCGTTGAGGACCATGCCGCCGCGACTTCGCAGCGTCACCTCGCGCTTGGGTCCTTCGGCGCGCACGTACGCCACCGCGCGCATGCCATCCCATTTGATTTCGAACAGCCATTGCGGGTCGTCAAATGGCGCATCGACCAGGGTCGCCAACATCGGCTTGAGATCCTGCGGGTAGGGATCGGTCCCGACTTTGTCGAGGTGGAGCGCTTTCAGCCCCCGACCGGGACGAGGGGACGCTTGGCGCGTGGTGGATGGGGTCTGTCGTGTGCGGTTACTGCGTTTTCCGGACGTCCACTGGGACTGCCCCTCGGCAGCGATCTGCGCGATCGTCCGTCCGGTTTTTACCGAGACGGAGGGGTCGGGGAGCTTCCAGCCCGGGACCGCGTCGCTGTCGCGTTTCTTGAACATCAACCATTGGACTTGGCCGCCCATTTTGGTGCGTACGAGGTGAAACTCGCCGTGGAGTTTCGTCCCGTGGAGGATGAGGGTCAATTTTCCTTTGTCGTAGGCCTGCTGAGGGTCCCCCTCGAGGACCTCGTACGTCCCGAGATCCCACACCATGACCGTGCCGCCGCCGTAGTTGCCCTTGGGGATCCCCCCTTCAAACTCCATGTAGTCCAGGGGGTGATCCTCGACGGGGACGGCGAGCCGCTTCTCGTCAGGGTCAAACGTAGGGCCTTTGGGCACGGCCCAGGATTTCAGAACTCCCCCCATCTCCAGACGGAAGTCCCAGTGGAGGCGAGTCGCATGGTGTTCTTGTACGACAAAGCGCGGCGCTTTGGACCCGCGGCCTGCGGGGCGCCCTTTAGGCTCCGGTGTCTGTGCGAACCGACGCTTTCGCCGGTATTCTTCCAGGCTCATCAGGATTCGGGATTAGGGGGTGAGACACTTCGACAACACACTATCCCACTGTCCTCACTTTAGCAAAACATCCCCGTCTTGTGCTTGGGCTAATATATATCTCAACTATCAGGGGAGGGACCTTCAGGGGGGCCGCGATGACGAGCCAAGTAAGACTGGCGGAGATCGGACAGATCAGCGTTCCCGTGCAAGACGTCGAGCGGGCGACAGCCTTCTATCGAGACCAATTAAGCATGCGGTATCTGTTCACTGCCCCGCCGGGGCTGGCATTTTTCGCGTGTGGGAGTGTGCGGTTGATGCTGAGCCGTCCGGAGGGGCCGGATCAGCCGCAGCGCGGGTCCGTCCTCTACTTCCGCGTCAGCGAGATCCAGCAAGCCTACCGGACACTGCTGGAGGGGGGGTCCGGTTCCACGATGCCCCGCACCTCATCGCGAAGATGGACACTTACGATTTGTGGATGGCCTTCTTTCTATGACTCCGAAGACAATATGCTGGCGCTCATGGAGGAGGCCCCGCACCGGTGAGCCCGGCAAACTGCCGGGCGTAGTCGGTTGCGGGCGCGCCGTCTTCGTGAGTGAAGTAGGCGTAGACGTCACGTCCTTCGGCGATCCGCGCCGCCGTCCACTGCGCCCACCGCGCGAGGTCATCTTCCGAGTAGCGGGATTTGTGGAGCCGTAAGTAGGACACCGGGCCCACGACCTCTGCCGGCTGAGCCTCCTCGTCCGTTTCCGCGACGCACAGGGCGACCCGGTGCGTGTCCAGCAGCCGGTAGACAGGGTCCTGTCGCCACGTCGCGTGGCGGAATTCCACGACCGCCTGCCCGCCGGGTCGCAACCCGGTCAGCAACCCGGTTAGTAGTGTCAGGTCGCAGCGCAGCGACGGGGGGAACTGGAAGAGAATGGGCCCCAGGTGAGACCCGAGACCCCGCAGGCGTTCGAACAGGAACGCGAGATCGCCATCGATATCGACGAGCCGTTTGAGGTGCGTGATACGCCGGTGCGCTTTGACGGCGAACCGAAACTCCGGCGGCACGGCGCCCGCCCACTGCGCGAGAGTGTGATCTTGCGGGTACCGATAGAAGGTGTTGTTGAGTTCGACCGTCGGGAATGTCCGGCCGTAGAACGGCAGCATTTGGTCGGTGGGAAGGTCAGCCGGGTAGAACGACCCCTTCCACTCCGGATAACTGAACCCAGACGTTCCGACATACGCGTGCGCCATCGTGCCAGTCTGTGCCCCCGCTCAGGTGGGGACGGGAAGAGGAGAAGAGGGCTGGCCGGAAGTTACCGGTGCCGTTCGTGCATCGCGGCCACGCGCGGCGTCCTCTCTTGCCCACTGCTCGGCCTCACGGGGCGGCGCCGGGATGCAGGCGCCTTCTCGCGGCGCTTCATCTGGAGGCTGCGGCGCAGTGCCTCCATCAGGTCGACCACCTTTTCGGGTTTCCGCGTCGGTACGGCTACCGTCTCCCCATCGACCTTTGCCGCGATCACTTTCTGCAGAGCCTCCCGATAGTCATCGCGGTAGTCGGCGGGTTTGAACTCGGCGATCAGCCCCTCGATGAGCTGCATCGCCATTTTCTTCTCATTGGGGTGAACTTTTGCCTGAACGGGCAGCTCCGGAATGTCACCGACCGCGCGGACTTCGTCCGCGTAGTACAGGGTGGACATCACCAGAGTGCCATCGTATGGCCGCACGGCGACGAGGTGTTCTTTCTCCTTGATTACGACTTTGCCCACCGCGACCTTCGTGATCTCCCCGAGGGTATCGTGCAGCAGGCGATAGGCCTTCTGCCCCCCTTCGTCGGGGGCGAGGTAGTAGGACTTTTCATAGAAGATGGGATCGATTTCGTGCAGGTCGGCGAAGGACGTGACCGCGACCGTCCCAGCTGTTTCCAAGGGGACGCTATCGAGTTCTTCATCAGTCATAGCGATGAACTTATCTTTCGCGTATTCGTACCCGCGGACCACGTCATTCCAGTCGACGATCTGTTCATGGTGTGGACAGTAGCGTTTGTTTTGAATGGGGGTCATGCAGCTGCGGTGCAAGAGCCGGAACCGGATGTCCTTCGACTCCGTGGCGCTGTAGAGTTTAACAGGGATGGTGACGAGGCCGAAGGTCAGGTGGCCTTTCCAAATCGGGCGCATCGCGCGGCTCCTCTGGCACCCTTGGTGCCCTCATGGCGAATGGTTGCGCGCATATTATACCGCGGGGACTAACCAGTGGGGCAATCTGGAGGGGACCGCCGGGGCCGGGAGACCCCCGATGGGTCAGCGCTTTCCCTCAGCATCCAGCGCCTTAACCTGGACGTCCAGACAAGATCTGTGGCCGCTAAGACGATGCCCCGCCCGCAGAATGCGGCAAACGCCCACCGATCAATGATAAGGCTGTAGAGAGGAGATGGGAGGAAGCGCATCGGCGGGCGCCAAATTCACCCGTAGAGAGTTGCGGGGTCGTGGATGAATTGGACACTCCACGCATATTTATGGTCACCCGTGAGATCGTATGACGCCTGAACTCAAATTCTTCTTCAGGTACTGGTCCCTCACATTCGCCGTCGTATTCTTTTACATATTCGCGTTTGCCGTGGCGGGTTTAGACGTCTGGGACCAAGTGATGGAGATCGTCCGCAAGCGGCGCAAGGAGCTGATTCCGAAAGGACCGACCCTCGATCCCAACCCGCTTAAGGGGAAGACCATTGCGGAGACGTTGGGGAGTGGACCAGGCCAGCAACTCGACGAGAAGCGCCGCTGGATCTTGGAGCGGGCCACGGAAGTGGCGAAGAAGCTTGAGCTCAAAGTCCGGATCGTCGTGCTGGAAGATTCGTTGGGACACCCCTTCGTCCATCTCCATGATGGCAAGCAGCTAAAGACCTACCGCGTGGATAAGACGTGGGTCGCAGAGGCGAGGGCGGGGAACGCGCAGCGAGAGCAGCAGATCCGTGACTTGCTGGAGCGTTACCTGGCGAGTGATTTTCTCGGGCGCAAAGATCTCCGACCTAAGCAGACCACCGAGTTGGCACGCGAAGCCGCAAGCAAACCCGCCCCTGCTCGTCCCCCCGGCCCGACCACATCGGGATCGGGCGATCAGCCCTCCTGATCATTTCCACTCTGGTGGTCACCCGAAGTGCCCAAAGCGCGGCGTGCGGTATTTCCCTGGACTTGTAGTCTGGATGTAGCGTGAAATGCCACTTGCGCCGATAATACGGGGGTGAGGACCTGGGAATGGTCGGGGCGGCCGGATTTGAACCGGCGACCTCATGGTCCCAAACCATGCGCGCTACCGCTGCGCTACGCCCCGGTCACCAGGATCGTAGCATGCACCTTAGAGTGGGTCAAACAATCGCAGTGCATCTGCCCGCGGGGGACCTCTTGATCTTTTCCTCCGGAGCAGGTGGAGGCGCGAGGACCGCGTGCCATGATCCTGCGTCCTGACGGCCTGGGGACAGAACCCGTGGCCGTCGTCGTCATTGGCGCCACCGGCGACCTATCCCAGCGGCTGCTGCTGCCCGCATTGTATCGCCTCCAAAGTGAAGGCGCCGTCTCTCCGTCCCTCGCCGTGGTCGGGATGTCTCGACGCCCGATGACCCACGACCAGTTCCGCACTTTTGCGCGTGATGGTGTCGCGCAGAGCACCAAGGTCGATCCCGCAAGTTGGGGCGCGTTTGCCGAGCGGTTGTTCTACGTCTCTGCCGACTCCATAAAAGAGGGCGACTACGCCCACCTCGCCCGGATGCTGTCTGAGGTCGAGCCGCGCTTTGCGACCGGCGGGAACCGGCTATTCTATTTGGCCGCACCCCCCTCCACCTATGAGATGATCCTGACCCATCTCGGGCACAGCGAACTCGTCCGCTACGGAGGGGGCGCGCCGTGGACCCGCGTCATCATCGAGAAACCGTTTGGGCACGACGAAGCTTCGGCGCGCCGGTTGGATGCACTCATCGACCGCGTGATCGGGGAGCAGTCGTGTTTCCGCATCGATCACTACTTGGGCAAAGAGACCGTGCAGAACATGCTGGTCTTCCGGTTTGCGAACACCGTGTTCGAGCCTGTGTGGGATCGACGGTATGTCGACCACGTCCAAATCTCCTTTGTTGAGGACATCGGCGTGGGGGGCCGGGGTCCCTTCTACGAGGAAGTCGGGGTCGTGCGCGACGTGGTGCAGAACCACGTCTTGCAGTTGCTGGCGATTATCGCGATGGAACCCCCCGTCGTCTTCGACGCCGAGGGGTTCCGCAACGAGAAGGCTAAGGTGCTGCGGGCCATCCCCCCCGTGCGGCCGGAACACGCCGTCCGCGGGCAGTATGGGGCAGGGGTGGTCCGCGGTGTCCAGGTGCCCGCGTATCGGGACGAGGCGGGGATCGGCCGGGCGTCGACGACGCCGACGTACGCAGCGATGCGGCTGCAGATCGATAACTGGCGGTGGGCCGATGTCCCGTTTTACTTGCGCGCCGGCAAGCGGCTGGCACAAAAGGACACGGAGGTCGTTGTCGTGTTCCGCCAGCCCCCGCTGCGACTCTTTCGCGACTACGACATGGCAGGGATGGACCACAACGTCTTGGCCTTCAAGACGACCGACGATCAGAAGATTATGTTGCGCTTCGCCGCCCGTGTGCCCGGCCACAAGACTCAAATCCGGTCCGTCGCGTTGGACTTTTCCTATCATGACTTTGGCGAGCCCGAACATCCGCCGTATGAGCATCTCCTCCTGGATGCCCTCCGGGGCGTCCAGACCTCGTTCCCACGCCGGGACGAAGTGGAGCTCCAGTGGGCCATTGTCGACCCGCTCCTGCGCTACTGGGAGGAGCACCCGCCGCAGGACTTCCCCAACTACGCGGCCGGTTCTGCGGGACCCCAACAAGCAGATGAGTTACTGGTGCGGGAGGGGCGGCGGTGGCGAGCCGACTAGTCTCGTGGCCAGCCTCCGTGCCAGGGTCCTGCGGAGGAGCCGGACTGTCCTGTGATGTCGCCCTTGATTGACCTTCCAAGGAGGCCGGTGTAGGATGCAGCCAACATTGACAGGAGGAACGAAAGGATGAAGCTGCCCGTCGAGACCTTCCAGCAAGCGTCGACCACGATGCGCAACGTCTTGGTCGAGATCAAGAAAGTCATCGTCGGCCAGGACCTCATGCTGGAGCGGATTCTGGTTGCCCTCCTCGCCCGCGGGCACGTGCTGATCGAAGGTGTGCCGGGCTTGGCCAAGACGCTGGCGGTCAAGACGACGGCTCGGGTGATCGAGGCGGAGTTTAAACGGATTCAATTCACGCCGGATCTCGTTCCCGCCGACCTCATTGGGACACGGATCTACAATCAGCACACAGGAACCTTTGATACTGAGCTAGGTCCTGTGTTTGCCAATCTCGTGCTCGCCGATGAGATCAACCGTGCCCCGGCCAAAGTCCAGTCGGCCCTGCTCGAGGCGATGCAAGAGCACCAGGTCACGATCGGTAAGCAGACGTTTGCGCTGCCCAACCCGTTTTTGGTCCTCGCGACCGAAAACCCGATTGAGAGCGAAGGGACGTATCCGCTTCCGGAAGCCCAGGTCGACCGCTTCATGTTTAAGGTGGTGATCACCTATCCCAGCGTGCTGGAGGAGGTGACGGTCGTGGACCGGATGGCGGTGAAACCTCCAGAGGTCCAGCCGGTCATCCGTGCCAGCGAGCTTCTGGAAATGCAGGGCGTAGCGGACGCGGTGTATGTTCATCCCAAGCTCACCGAGTACGCGGTCACACTGGCCAATGCCACGCGTCGGCCACAGGAAGTCGGACTGGCGGAACTAGCAGTTTACATCTCCTACGGCAGCAGTCCGCGGGCGTCACTAAACATGATCATCGGTGCCAAGGCTCTGGCCCTGATTCGAGGCCGTGAATACGTCCTGCCCGAGGATGTCCGCGACATTGCCCCGGAAGTGATGCGCCACCGCCTCGTCCTGTCGTATGAAGCGCTGGCCCAAAACATCACAGGGGACCATATCGTCGCCCGTGTTCTAGAGCGCCTGCCCGCGCCCCGCGTCCACTTTGGCGATCCATACGACGCCGCCAAGGCGGCGCCCACGGGTTGACCCGGGCAGCCTTCCATGGAGACGCCTGAGAGCATCCTGCGGCGTCTAGAGTTCAAGGTCGTCCGCCGGCTGGACGGCTTCCTCTTCGGGGACTACACCGGTGTCTTCTATGGCCCGAGCCTCGATTTGGCCGAAGTGCGGGAGTATCAGCCCGGCGACGAGGTCCGCCGCATCGATTGGAACGTCACCGCGCGTATGGCCCGGCTGTTTGTCCGGCAGTACCGTGAGGAACGAGAGCTCACCGCCTGGCTGCTTGTGGATCTATCGCCCTCGATGGCGTTTGGCACCCGCCGCCAGCTAAAACGCGAGACAGCCGCAGAATTCGCGGGCGTCGCGGGCTACATCGCGGCCCGGCATGGCGACAAAATCGGCCTTCTGGGATTCCCCGGTCGCGATGTCTACGTCCCCCCTCGAGGCGGACGGGTGCACGTGCTGCGGATTTTGAACACTCTGCAGCAAGCTGCCACGCGTGGCGATGGACGTGGGCTTGGCGAGGGGCTGCGGCAGGCTGCGCGGGCCTTGAAGCGGCGCAGCTTAGTGTTTCTGGTCTCCGACTTCCTGGCCGCCGACGGCTGGGCGAGACCTCTGCAGGAGTTAGCGCGGCGCCAT
>DASWFZ010000093.1:0-10542 GCA_036393975.1 bacterium
GGTGCCGAGGACTCCGCCGAGTTGCCGGGTGGTGTTGAGCACACCCGAGGCCGCACCTGCGAGCCGGGGTGGAACGCTAGGCATTGCCTGTGTCATGCCCCCGAGCACGACCCTTGCCATGCGGAGCGTTCCACCCCGGCTTGCAGGTGCGGCCTCGGGTGTGCTCAACACCACCCGGCAACTCGGCGGAGTCCTCGGCACCACGGCGGTGGGAGCCCTTCTGGAGAACCGTCTCACCCTCGCTGGGTACGAGCAGTCACTCGGCAGTGTCGTCCAGATGCCACCACTCCTCCGGCTGCATTTCGCCGAGGCGTTCATCCCCGTGATGCGCCTGACGTTGATCGTGCCGATCGCCTTGCTGATTGTGGCGGTCGTGTGGTTTTTGGCCAGCCTCGCGCGGGCCGATGGGGGTGTTCCAGCGGACGCACCCTCTCCTGAGGCGGTTGAGGCATGATCCGGGTGTTGCTGGTCGAGAATCGCCCTGCGATCCGACTCGGATTGCGTATGCGGCTCAAGCTGGAGGCGGACGTGTCGATCATCGGGGAGCCGAGCGACGGTCTGGCCGCGCTCGCACAGACGGCGGTGCTGCGTCCTGACGTCATCCTCCTGGACATCGAGTCGACTGATATGGACGCCATCAGGTTGATCCGGGCGATGCAGACCGCCTCCCCTGCGAGCGCCATTGTGATCCTCAGCCTGCATGATGATTCCGCGACACGCAGGCGCGCGTCACATGCCGGCGCGGCTGCGTTTGTGTCCAAGCACGAGGGCGGAGACGGTTTGCTCCACGCGATCCGAAAGGCAGCGGGGGGAGCCACCTCGCCGACTCGCGCGTTGCCCGCGGGTGGGATGACAACGGGCGAGCGCGTCTGAGGACTTGCCCTCTGCACCGCGGGGAAGGTTCATCCACCTTTCACCCGCTGTTCACAGCCAGTTCACAATGCAAACGTATTCACTTAAGCGGGGGGCATCGCGAGAGTTGAGAATCGGCGTAGGGCCTGTTGGGGCGTGAGGACGAGCAATAAATACGCCTTTGGTCGGATGTGTCAGGTAGCAGTTAGCGTTACAAATTATGTGTTCTAAAATACATAAGCGATCAAGTCGGCAATCGAGCGAGTGGGTATGCTGACATCGCGGTAGGAATGGTGGCAGCACAGACATGTTGAGAAAGATCATCACTCTGGTACTCGGTACCGTCCTCTTCGCCAGTGTCGTTCTTCCCGCGACTGCTCAGGCGCCATCGCGCCGGGTCTCGTTTGCCGACGTGGCCACCGCGGTCGTCGACAACAATCTCCAACTCCGGGCCGCGGCGTTTGACGTCGCCATCGCCCGCGCGGAATTGGTACAGGCGCAGGGCGCGCGCACTCCTCAGACGGCCCTCGCCGGGTCATACACCCGCACGCAGCAGCAACCCAATCCGGCAATTGATCCGAACCTTTACTCCGCCGGGGTCAACGTCACGTACCCGCTAACCACGGGCGGACGCCTAGAGGCTCAGGAGGCCCTGGCGCGGGCGAACCTACAGGGCGCCCAGGCGACGTACGATCGCACCCGCCAGCAACTGGTGTTCGGCGCTCGACAGCTCTACTTCCAAGGTCTGCTGGCCTCTGAAAATGTCGCGGCAGCGCGGCGAGCTCTGAATGCCGCCAATGAAAGCCTGCGCGTCGCGCGCGCCCGGTACGGCGCCGGCGCAGCGTCGCAGTTCGACGTCCTGCAGGCGGAGGTTGCCGTCGCCAACGCCGAACAACTGATGGTCCAAGCCCAGGCGGGGGTGGGGACCGCGCAGGCCAGCCTCAACGCGACGCTCAATCTTCCTCAGGATACGTCCCTCGAGCTTACCGATACGCTGACGCCTCGGCCGGTCACGACGACGCTGGATGCCGCCATCGCCCAGGGGCTGCTTGATCGGCCGGACTTGCTCGCACTGCGGAGCCGGATCGTGGCTGCCCAAGCTGGCATCGCCCTCGCGGCTAGTGGGACCCAGCCCACCGTCGGACTGGGCGCGGGCTATGGGGTCAGCAACGCCAGCGGCCAGGCTCCCTTCGTCTATGGGATCTGGTCGGTGACGCTGAGTGCTACGATGGCAATATTCGACGGCGGGATTACTGAGGCGAAAGTGCGCGAAGCGCAGTACCAAGTGGACCAGCTTAGGACGCGCGAGGCACAGACCCGGCAGCAAGTCGAGCTGGACGTCCGCCTCGCCTGGCTGGGCCTCGACCAGGCCGCCGGCCGGTTGGCGGCGGCAACTAAGGCCGTCGAGCAGGGACGCGAATCCTCTCGGCTCGCGGCCGCCCGCTACGGTGCCGGGGTGGGAACCCAACTTGAACTCCTCTCGGCGCAGTCTGCACTCGCCCAAGCTGAATTGTCACTGGCAGCAGCACGGTTTGACCAGAATGTCGCACGAATTCAACTGATCCTGGCGACGGGATCACTATGAGGGAGAACATCATGCGCACTCGTATCGTACCCATTAGTCTCGCAATCATCCTATTGGCCGGAAGCATCGTGGCCCTTCGAGCCCGGGCCGGGTCGCCCCCTCCGGCACCCCCGGCGGTGCCGGCGCAGCAGCCGGTCGCGCCCATTTCCGTGACGGTCACCCCGGTGCGGCGGGCCGACTGGGCCTCAAGCGTCACAGCGACCGGGACGGTAGCAAGCCTTCGGGAAGCCAAGGTTGCCTCGACACTGTCGGGGATCGTGGGGGAGGTCTTCGTCAGCGAGGGCCAGCGCGTCCAGCAGGGGGAGCCCCTGATGCGTTTGCGGACTGATCAGCTGGCCGCGATGGCAGCCCAGGCGGCGGCGACCGTCGCACAAGCCAAGGCCGCGCGCGATCTCGCCGAAGCGAACCTGCAGCGTACACGGTCCTTATACCAGCCCGGCGCGGTCTCCGTGCACGAACTCGATGTCGCCGAGGGCCAGTTCCGGCAGACGCAGGCGCAGCTGCAGCTCGCTGAGGCTACCTCAGCCTTGGCGCAGATCCAGCTGCGCGATGCGACAGTGACCGCCCCCTTTGGGGGCACCATCACGCAGCGCAAAGTGGAGCCCGGCGAGGCCGTGTCCCCCATGTCTTTGGTCTTCGTGCTGGCGCAGCTCGATGACGTATACGCCGAGCTTGTTGTTCCCGAGCGGCAGCGTGAGGGCCTGCGGGTGGGGCAATCCGTCGCCATCACCGTGGATGCTCTGCCTGGGATGTCGCTGGCGGGCAAGATTGCGGAGATTCAGCCCGCGGCGACGATCTCCAGCCGGTCATTCATGGTCAAGGTCCGAGTGGCCAATCCCCAGCGGGTGTTGCGTCCCGGAATGTTTACGCGCGGCACGATTACCGTTTCGGTCCGCCCGAATGTGCTTCAGATTCCCGCGAGTGCTGTGTTGACCACAGCCAGCAAGCCGATCGTGTTTATCGTACAGGAGGGTAAAGCCGTCCGGCGCGAGGTCACCCTCGGCGACCAGCAGAACGGGATGGTCGAGATCGCGAGCGGACTCAATGCCAACGACCAGGTAATAACTTCAGACGCGGCGGGCCTGACCGAAAATCAGCTCGTGACGCCGCGGGCGTCCCAGTAGCCAAAAAGGAGATTTCCGATGCGATGGTTGTCTGAGCTCTCGGTCCGCCGATCGGTTCTGGCGTGGGTCATCATCCTGTCCTTGACGTTTTTGGGCAGCTTCTTCTATCGCCGCCTCAACGTCGAGCGGTTCCCCAATGTGGACCTCCCGTTTGTCGCGATCTACACACGCCTGCCGGGGGCCTCGCCGGAAGAAGTCGAAACCGACGTGACTAACAAGATCGAAGAAGCGGTGAACACCATCAGCGGCATCGACACGCTGACGAGCACCTCCGCGGAAGGGTTCTCGCAGGTCGCCATTCAGTTTGTTCTGGAGAAAGACATCAACGTCGCGGCCCAAGATGTCCGAGACAAGATCAACGGGATTCTGCCCGACCTCCCCGCGGGGATCGACCAACCGGTCGTTTCCAAGCTCGATCCGGGGGCGGTTCCCGTCCTTACACTGGCCTTATCGGGGGACCATTCCATCCGCGACCTGACGGAGTACGCGGACAAAGTGTTCAAGCGCCAACTGGACGGGACTCCCGGCGTCGGATCGGTGGACATCATCGGCGGTCAGCCGCGCCAAATCAACGTCTGGATCGATCCGTCTCGGCTGAATGCCTACGGCCTCAGTGCGACCAGTATCATTCAGGCGTTGCAAACGCAGAATATCCAAGTTCCCGGCGGGACCATTGACCAAGGAACGCAGCGGCTGACGCTGCGTACGCTCGGCCGGGTCGACTCGATCGCGGAACTGGAACGCCTGGTGGTGGCGAATCGTGGCGGGGTGCCGGTGAAACTCGCTGACGTCGCACGCGTCGAAGACGGCGCCGCCGAACCAAAGACGATCGCGAGCCTGAACGGGCAGCCTGCAGTCACGCTAAACATCGTGAAGCAGTCAGGCAGCAACACGCTCAACGTCGTGCGCGATGTGAAGGCCCGCCTGGCGGGGCTGACCTCCTCGCTGCCGCCCGGGTACCGGATGAAGATCGTCAGTGATCAATCCGTGTTCGTCGAGGCCTCGACACGCGCGGTACAGGAGCACTTGATGGTGGGATCTCTCCTCGCGGCCGTGGTGGTGTTGCTGTTCTTGCGCGACGTGCGCGCCACGATCATCGCAGCGATCGCCATCCCGACCTCGTTGATCAGCACATTCACGTTCCTCAACGCGATGGGATTAACGCTGAACATCGTCACGCTGCTGGCCCTCGCGCTCGTCGTCGGGATCGTCATCGACGACGCTATCGTCGTGCTAGAGAATATTTATCGGTTTATCCGCGAGAAAAAGATGCCGCCCTTCCAGGCGGCGATTGAGGCCACACGGGAAGTCGGCGGGGCCGTGACGTCGACAACAATGAGCCTGATCGCCGTCTTCTTACCGCTGGCGTTCATGGGCGGGATTGTCGGCCGGTTCATGCGCAGTTTTGGATATACCATGGCCTTTTCTATTGCTGTCTCACTACTCGTCAGCTTCACCTTAACCCCGATGCTGTCGTCTCGATGGCTGAAGGGCTCCGGACCGGAGGGCTCGGCGCCGGGACGGGAGGCGCGCGGCGGACGGATCTACATGACTTTGGAGAATGCCTACCGCTGGCTGCTGCAACGCGCGCTCCGGCGCCGGTGGGTGGTCGCCGTCTTATCCTTGGTCGTCCTGTTCAGCGTGGTGCCCCTGGGCATTGCGGTGAACAAGAACTTCTTCCCAGATGAAGACGAGTCGCAGTTTGAAGCGATCGTACGAGCTCCCGAAGGCTGGTCCCTACAGACAACACAGCAGCTGGCCAACCAGATGTCCACCGAGATCCGCCGGCTGCCCGGTGTCGAATACACGATGGTCCAGGTGGCCGCCGATCCCTTACAGACACCCAACCGCGCCAATATCCTTGCCCACATGGTCGACCTGGACAAGCGGACGGTGAGCCAGGCGGACATCGTCAACAGGGTCCGATCGGAAATCTTGCCTCGGTATAGCTACCTCGGGCTCCAGACCCAAGTCGGTCCTGTCAACGCCTTCGGCGGCGGTGGGACCTTCCAACCCATTGACTATGTGGTCGGCGGGCCCGATCTCGCTGTGCTCACCCGGGTGGCCGAGCAAGGTCAAGCGATCCTCCGGAAGATCCCGGGAGTGGTGGACGTCCGGTCGTCGCTGATTACCGGCAAGCCTCAGCTGGGAGTCACCGTGGATCGCGCCCGAGCGGCCGATCTGGGCGTCAGCGTGGCGAATGCCGCGAGTGCGCTGAACACTCTCGTGGCGGGACAGAAAGCCGGGACCTACGCGGAGTTAGGTCAACAGTATGACATTGTCGTTAGGGCAGACGCCATCTACCGGGATCTGGCTGCCCTGAGCCAGCTGCAGGTCGGGTCGAGCACGCAGGGTGTGGTCCCTCTGGAGCAGCTGGTCCAGATCAAGCCGGGGGTGGGCCCGAGCACTATCGACCACTACAACCGCCGCCGGCGCGTCGAACTCACAGCTAACCTGCTCCCCAGCGCCTCACAGTCCTCGGTACTCGCCCAGCTTGATAGCGAGATGCGCAAGCTGCATCTCAGTTCGGACTACACGGTCGCATTCGCCGGTCAGGCTGCCGAGCAAGGGCGTCAGGCGCAGGCGTTCATGACGGCGTTCGGGCTGTCCTTCGTGTTTATGTACCTGATCCTCGCCGCGCAGTTTGAGTCGTGGCTGCACCCGGTGACGATCTTGCTTTCGCTGCCGCTCACCGTGCCCTTTGCGTTGCTGTCGATTCTCTTCTTGCGCGACTCCTTGAACATCCTGTCGCAGCTGGGCATCCTGGTCCTGTTTGGGGTCGTGAAGAAGAACGCGATTCTTCAGATCGACCATGCCAACCAGCTCCGCGCTGCAGGGATGAAGCGAGACGAGGCTATCGTCGCCGCAAGCCGCGATCGGCTGCGCCCGATCCTGATGACCACGATCGCCTTTGTCGCAGGCATGATCCCGCTGGCGATCTCCTCGGGGGTGGGATCTGGGACGAACCGGTCGATCAGCTCGGTCGTGATCGGCGGACAGACACTGTCGCTGATTCTGACGCTCGTAGCGATCCCGGTCTTCTACTCTCTGTTTGATGACCTCTCAAGAGTGCGTATCCTTGGCCGCGCGCTCGCCCCCGTCCAGGCGGTACGGGTGCGCTTGGCCGGGATGGTACGGGGGATCTTGCACCGCGCTCCGGCAGAGCCAGTCCCCGTGGACCGGCCTGATCGCGTCATCGTTGCCGGGGAAGGCAAGTGAGGATTTCACACCATCTGAATGCCGGCAACGGCAGCGTGTGGTGGACGAGGAGGGTGCGTGGGTGATCGGTGGCAGCGTTAGTAGGAGAACTGCTCTGGTGACCGGGGCGACCAGTGGGATTGGGTACGAGCTCACAAAGCTGTTTGCACATGACGGTTTTGACCTTGTGCTCGTCGCCCGAAACGACCGGCGGCTCCACGAGGTGGCCGATGAGCTGAGACGCGGCGCGAGTGTCGGCATCACGGTCGTTGCCCAAAATCTGTCTCAACTCGGCGCGGCAGACGCCATCTACCGTCAGCTAACAGACGCTGGCGTGGACGTGGACGTCCTGGTCAACAACGCGGGATTCAGCGTGTACGGACCTTTCTGGACGACGGATCCGCAAAGCGAATGGCAGATGATTCAGACGAACATTGTCGCGCTGACGCAGCTTACGTATCTGTTGTTGCCCGGCATGGTCGCCCGGCGGTCGGGTAGGATCCTCAACCTGGGATCCACGGCCTCATTTGCTCCCGGGCCGTTCAGTGCAGTGTACAATGCCTCCAAAGCGTATGTGCTGAGCTTTTCTGAGGCGCTTGCCGAGGAGTTGAGAGGCACGGGAGTCACGGTGACCACTCTCTGTCCAGGACCGACCAAGACAGAGTTCGCCGAAAGGGCGCACCTCACCGCCACTAACCTGTTCCGGGGCCGGCTCTCCAGCGCGGCAGATGTGGCGCGGGCTGGCTATCGTGCCTTGATGCGAGGCCAGACGACCGTCGTCGTCGGTCTCGCCAATCAGCTCTTAGTCTTGACAATCCGTCTTTCGCCCCGAACTCTCGTGGCCAAGGTGAGTCGTCGCATGCTGCAGATGGGATCGCAACGACCTCAGGCTGCCTGAAACCCATGGATGCGCCGATGGTCATTCTCCGCATGATCCACATTCTGTCCGGCGTCGTCTGGGCAGGGGCGGTCATCTTTCTCACAGCCGTCTTACAGCCCGCGATTGCGGGAGGAGGACCCGAAGCTGGGCGCTTCATGCAGCGCCTGGCCTCACAGAGCCGCTTTCGGCTTGTTATGGCGATCGCCCCAATGCTGACTGTCCTCTCTGGCTTGGTATTGTATGGCCGGGTCTCGGCAGGATTCCAGATTGCCTGGATTACCACGGGGACGGGGCTTAGTTTGACGATAGGCGCACTGGCCACTTTGCTCACGTTCGTAGTGTTCGGCGTATTCCAGCGGCCTGTGGCCGCGCGTTTGCAGGTCCTCGGGGGAGAGGTTCAGAGATCGGGGGGATCGCCGACGTCGGCGCAAGCGGCCGAGATGCAAGTGCTCCAGCGGCGGATGCGCCAGACGATGTGGTGGGCGACCCTGTTATTGACCGTATCTGTTTTGACGATGTCCGGCGCACGCTCCATCCGACTCTGAGGATGGTTTCTCTGTAGGCTGACCGGACGGACTACACACGGCGAGCGGGCGCGGGGTCTCAGCCTAGGTGACCCGGTGTTCGTTCTGGTGATCGACCAACCCAGCGTTCGTTTTCAGATAGACCACACGACCGTGCTTTCACGACTCCGCCGCAACACATCGGCGTTCGTCGCCGAGAGGAGTCTCGGCGAACTCCTCGGTTCTGTCCCGCGTCTACCGTGCGTAATCATCCGCTCGCTGCCGCGATCGAACGGACCGGTGCCGGGAGCGGCCCGGCGCGCCCTGGGCGCAGGGCGTCAGAGACCGCTTAGCGAAGCCGGACCCATCCGGGATTTTTGTGCGTATCAACGCTTTAGGGGTCACTCGAGACTCAGGAGGTGGGGAGATGAACGTGAAGATGAACGCGAACGCGAAAAGGAAGTCGGGAGCGGCGATGCAGACGGTACCGCGACAGCTGGCGACGTCGACGGATCTGAAGCCAGACGATGTGCGGACCATCGCCCAAACGGTCAACCCTTTGGTTGCTGATGCGATCGCGCTCTACGTCAAGACGAAGAATTTCCACTGGCATTTGACGGGTCCTTACTTCCGCGACTATCACTTGCTCTTTGACGAGCAGGCTGCCGCGATTCTCGAATCCGTCGACGCCCTGGCGGAGCGAGTCCGCAAGATCGGGGGCACCACGATTCACAGCATCGGCGAGGTTGGCCGGTTGCAGACGATTTCAGATGACGATGATGAGCTCGTCCCGTCACCGGAGATGATCCGGCGGCTGCTCGCGGACAACCGGCATATGGCGGAGCAGCAAAGGAAAGCCATCGAGGTGTCCGACAGCCGAGGGGACACCCCCACGGGGAACCTCCTGCAGGAGATCCTCGACGAGACCGAGCG
Organism: bacterium; assembly: GCA_036393975.1. Classification (GTDB taxonomy): domain Bacteria; phylum Sysuimicrobiota; class Sysuimicrobiia; order Sysuimicrobiales; family Kaftiobacteriaceae; genus 13-1-40CM-64-14. Next base: position 9,076 of record DASWFZ010000093.1, read on the forward strand.
GCGGATTTGGTTCTTGTTCGAGCTCAGCCAGTCTGAAAAGTAAGCGCGACGAGCCCCCGCGCGTTCTGTCGAGCCGACGCCCATTCGCGTCGCGCGGTGGGACGTGGCTGGGCGGGGGTGTTCACGTCAGCCGACAGACCGAAGAAGCGCACGGCCTGATCCCACTGCGCGCTCACATGCGGGTGTGTCTCGGATTCGCCCGAACTCCACCGGTGGATCAGGGGGAACACGCGGGGCACGCACCCCGCGATGCCACCACCCGACGTCATGCCACTTTCCAAGTTTGTAGCCGACTGACCGATAGATTCCCACAAGACGGAACCCCACAGCCTCATGCAAGGCGACGCTAGCTGGGTTTGGGAGAGTAATCCCGGCATACGCGTTGTAGAAGCCCTGGAGGTCCACGAGATTTAGCAGCGAGGTATACAGGCTCCGTCCCACGCCGGATCGACGGGCCTGGGCGTCGACGTACACTGACACGTCCACCGACCATTGATAGGCGGCACGGTCTCGGTGTGCACTCGCGTACGCGTAGCCCAAAATCTGTTCGCCGTCCGCGCAGACCAGCCAGGGGAAACGCCCCAAGGTGTTCGCAATCCTCTCTCGCATTTGGTTGACCTTAGGCGGCGTCACTTCAAATGAGATGGCCGTCTCGCGGACGATCGGAGCGTAAATCGCGAGGATGCCCATCGCGTCAGTGCCCGTGGCTAGTCGGATTGTTGCGTTCATTAATGATTCCCCGTCCGCGCTCACGCCGCGTCCACTGCCTTTGCCCCACGTGATCGTGCCGAGATTACCACCACTGTTCGGGCGGCTCGCCCCCTTCAGTCCCGCGGGTGTGCGTCAGTTCCCTCCCGGGCGTCCACTCCCCCGACGGTAGCGGAATCAAGCCAAAGAACCGCCCCCGGTAGACCGCCAGTGGGGAGCCATCCCGGTACCACAACTCCTCGAGCCGGCCCACGAACAACGTATGATCCCCGCCCGGGTAGCTCGTTTCCAGGCTGCACACCAGGTGCGCGAGCGCATCGGGGAGTAGGGGGACCTCCTTCTTCCAGACAAAGGGTGTCTGCAATCCCTCACGCGGACGTCCGGCAAAATGCCAGGCATACGGTTCCTGTTCCGCGCTGAGGACGCTCACTCCAAACCGGCGCGCCTGGGTGAGGTAGGTGTGTGTGCGGGCCTCCTTGGCGACGGCGACGAGGATGAGGGGAGGGTCTAGCGACACCGACGTAAACGCGTTGGCGGTCATCCCGTGCACGCCGTCTGGTGTCGCCGTCGTGAGCACCGTCACCCCGGTGGCAAAGCGACCCAGCGCGTTGCGGTATGACTGCGGATCAATGCGGCGGTCGGGCATCGTCGGCCTCCTGATGCGAATCTCCCTGCGCCCATTGTAGGGCTGACCGCCTGGCCGCACGAGGGGTGAGTCGATGCGCAGGGCGAATACAGTTGCGGACTCATCTGAGCAGA
>DASWFZ010000094.1:0-17392 GCA_036393975.1 bacterium
GGTAAGATATTGGTTTGGGCCTTTCAGGAGCCAGGTGAAGTCATGGCGTTGCACGGGCTGTTGCCGCTCTTGCGGCAGCAGCGCTCGTACAGTCAAGCGCTTGATGCCCTCCGACAGCACCGTCACCCGTGGGTGGTGGGACCTGCAGGCTCGGAGAAGGCCTACCTATTGGCCGCGTTGGCCGAGGATCTCCCCCTCCCCCGTCCGGGAGCCGTGTTGCTGATCACCCCCTCACACGACGCTGCCGAACGCCTGTACGACGACCTACTCACGTTTGCCCCAGAGCTAGAGAGAATCAGCTCGGTCTTCCCGCGATGGGACCATGCACGTCTGGACGGAGAACAGCCATTGCCCCAGATCGTGGGCGAGCGGCTCGGAATCCTGCTGCGGTTGCTCGAGGGCTCTCCGTCGTGGATCATGGCGCCGGTGTCGGCGCTGCTGCGTACGGTGCCGACGGTCGCAGACTTTGGCACTCTGTCCGTCCGCCTGGCTCCACACGACCGCCGCGACCGGGACGCCGTGTTGGCGTTCTTGGCCGCGGGCGGATATACGCGCGTGGATCTTGTAGACGCCCGCGGGCAATTTGCCATTCGTGGGGGAATCCTCGACGTGTTCCCTCCGCACCTCGACACTCCAGTGCGGGCCGAGTGGTTCGGGGACGAAATCGACTCCCTGCGCGCCTTCGATCCCCAGACTCAGCGCAGCACGCAGCCGGTCGGCCAGGCTCTGCTCACCCCTGCCGCCGAACGAGGCGGGCCGGCCACCGTGCTGGACTACCTCCCCGCGGGGTCGCTCTTGGTTCTCGATGAGCCTGACGAATTGCAGCGACAAGCCCGCGCCCTCGCCGAAGACGCACCCCCCGGAAGCCTGCTGTCGTGGGACGAGATGACTCACCGAGCCAAGACCACCAATCACATCAGGCTGTCGGCGTTGCACGCCTCCGAGCGCGCCGCCACGGAGGTCGAGATCCGCTTTGCTGGGGTGGAGGCTTTCGCCGGGCAAATGACCTTGCTGGCCCGCTCCCTCGAACAGTGGCAAACGGAAGGCCAGCGGATCATCGTCGCCACGGCGCAAGGGCAGCGGATCCAAGAAATTCTGGCCGATCACGGACTGACCGCTCTCATCCCCTCCGATGGATCAGAGGTCCCTGAACCGGGACAAATGGCCATCGTCTCGGCGCCGCTATCGCGGGGATTTCGGCTGAACGATGCCGCGCTGGTGGTGGTCTCCGACAGCGAGATCGTCGGCTGGCGACGCCGCCGGCGCAAACTCCGGTTTCGGGAAGGTGTCCGCTTGTACTCGTGGACCGACCTCTCCCCCGGCGACTTCGTGGTTCATGTGCACCACGGCATCGGTCTCTATCGCGGGATGGTCCGCTTGCTATTGCAAGGGGCAGAGCGGGACTACCTGCAGGTGGAGTACGCGCACGGAGATAGGTTGTACGTCCCGACCGATCAGATCGACTTGGTGCAGCGCTACATCGGAGTCGAGGGACAGCAGCCGAAGATTCACCGCCTGGGCGGGGCGGAATGGGAGCGGGAGAAGAGTCGCGTCAAAGAAGCGACACAGCAGCTGGCCCGCGAGTTGCTGCAGTTGTACGCGCGGCGGGAAGCGGTCCCGGGGCATGCCTTTTCCCCCGACACACCGTGGCAGCAAGAATTGGAAGCCACGTTTGAATTCGAGGAGACGCCGGACCAGTGGTTGGCGATCCAAGATGTCAAACGCGACATGGAATCCTCCAAGCCGATGGATCGGCTCATCGCCGGAGATGTCGGCTATGGCAAAACCGAGGTGGCGCTGCGAGCGGCGTTCAAGGCGGTGATGGATGGGCACCAGGTCGCCGTCTTAGTCCCGACCACGATTCTGGCCCAGCAGCACTATAATGTCTTTCTGAAGCGCCTGGCCACGTACCCCATCAAGGTCGAGGTCCTCAGCCGGTTCCAGTCGCGCCGTGAGCAACGCCGCGTCATCGAGGGCGTCGCCGCGGGTACGGTCGATGTCGTCATCGGCACCCACCGCCTGTTGCAGAAGGACGTGCAGTTCAAGCGGCTCGGGCTGATCATTGTCGATGAAGAGCACCGGTTCGGTGTCAAACACAAGGAACAGCTCAAACAGTTGCGCTCTCGCGTCGATTCGCTGACGCTCACCGCAACCCCGATCCCCCGCACGCTGCACATGTCACTGGTCGGACTGCGGGACATGTCGGTGATGGAAACCCCGCCGGATGCGCGCTTGCCGATCCTCACGGAGATTCGTCCGTACGAGGACGATCTCGTCCGCGAGGCGATCCTGCGTGAGCTCGACCGCGACGGGCAAGTCTACGTCGTCCATAACCGCATCGAGACGATCGAACGCGCCGCCCGGCGCATTCGCAACCTGGTGCCCACGGCCGCGGTGGCTGTGGCCCACGGCCAGATGCCCGAAGAGCGCCTCGAACAGGTGATGCTCGATTTCCTCGGCGGCCGGTTCAACGTGTTGGTCTCCACCACGATCGTGGAGATCGGCTTGGACATTCCGCGCGTCAACACCATTGTGATCGAAGACGCGCACCTGTTGGGCCTCTCGCAGCTGTACCAGCTGCGGGGCCGCGTGGGTCGGTCGGACCGACAAGCCTTTTGTTACCTCCTGTACCCGAAGGGCGCCGGTCTCACAGAAGAAGCCCACCAGCGGCTCCAGGCGATGCGGGAGTTTGTGGAATTGGGATCCGGCTTCAAGCTGGCGATGCGCGACCTGGAGATCCGCGGGGCCGGCAACTTGCTCGGTCCCGAGCAGCACGGACAACTGGCGGCCGTGGGGTTTGAACTCTACAGCCGCCTGCTCGACGAAGCCATTCGCGAACTCCGCGGCCAGATCATCGACGACGCCCCAGAAGTTACTCTCGATCTCGGCGCGGATGCCTACCTGCCGGAGGCATACGTGCCGGATGAGGGCCAGCGCATGGCCGTTTACCGAAAGATGGCGGCCGCGCGAACCGAAGAAGATGCCGATGAGGTCGCCGCCGAGGTCACCGATCGCTACGGTCCCCCACCGCCGGCCGCGTCGACTCTCCTGCAAATTGTCCGGCTGCGCACACTGGCGCGCAGAGCCGGCGTCGCGTCTGTCGCACGCGAGGGGGACCGCATCACAATCAAACCCGCGGCAAGCTGGTCTTTGACTGGGGACGAGGAAGCGACACTCCTGGGACAGTTTGGCGGGCGGCTGACCTCGAGCGGCTCCATTCTCCGCCTGCGCGCGAGCGGACCGGGCCTCACCGACGTGGACCTCCTCACCCAGGTGCTGCAGGCCCTCGCACGGCAGACGCGCCGCCGGGAGCCGGTCGGCGTTGCACCGGAGGCACCCCCCAGGTAGGATGAAACAGCGCATCGTGCGCACTTGCGCATCGACGGAAGTTTTCGAGAGGAGTCGCACATGACTGGTCGGTCCAAAATCGTTGTCCTCACCGTGGTGGTCCTCGTGATCGCGGCCGCCGCCGTCGCCGCGCTCACCATCGGTGCGCGGCGAGGAACCGCCGTCGCCGCCACCGTGAATGGGGAAGTCATTTACGCCCGCGAAGTGGACGGCGAAGTGGCGATTGTCGCCAAGCAGTACGGGATCGACCTCGGCAAGACCGACAGCACACAGCAACACCAGGAGATCTCGCGCGCCATTTTGGATCAGCTCATCGAGCAGCGCCTGATCCTGCAAGAGGCCCGCGCCCGCAACGCGATGCCCACCGAGGTGCAGGTCGAAGCGCAGATGCAGGAAATCAAACGGACCTTTCCCACGGAAACCGACTTTAACACCGCCTTGGCTCAACGCAGTCTCACCCAGGCGGCCCTCCGCGATCGCCTGCGGGCCAACCTGGCGGTGCGGAACCTGATGGCCAAGGTCGCCCCCGTCGCGGTGAGCGATGCTGAGGTCGAGCAATACTTCACCACGCACCGCACCGAGTTCGACCGGCCCGAGCAGGTGCACGTCCGGCACATTCTCCTGGGCACGGAAAGCGAGGCGCGTTTGATTCTGGCGCGGCTGAAGCGGGGATCCGACACGTTTGAGGCGTTGGCCCAGCAGTACTCGAAGGATCCTGGCAGCGCCCGGAAGGGCGGTGATCTGGACTTCGTCTCTCGCGACCAAGTGGTTCCGGAGTTTGCGAAGGCCGCCTTTGTGCTCCCACCCAAGCAGATCTCTGAGGTCGTCCACACCCAGTTCGGGTACCACATCATCCAGCTCCTCGAGCGCCGCCCGCCCCAACCGGCGACTCTCGACCAGGTCCGCGATCAGGTCCGCGCCATGTTGCAAACACAGAAACAAGAAGCCGTCTTCGGGGAGTGGCTGAAGTCGCTCAAAGGACGCGCGAAGATTACGCGCACCGAGACCCCGGTTCGCTAACGCGTGCCAGAGAGCAGGCTAACGTCTGATCGATCCCGGCGGATGGGTCATCTGTGCGACTGGACAAGTTTCTTCAACTAAGCAGGCTCGTCAAGCGCCGGACGGTCGCCCACGCCCTGTGCGCGTCCAAGCGGGTGCGGCTCAACGGACTGGAGGCCAAACCCGCCTCCCCGGTCGCGGCCGGAGACATCATCACAGTGACGTACGGAGACCGCCGCGTCGTTGCCAAAGTCCTCGCGGTCCCCACCCGGCCCGCGGCGGGAGCGGAGTTAATAGACATTCTCGGTCGCATCCGTCTGCCCGACCTCGCGACCGAACCTCTCGCCGCTGACGGACGGAGGAAAGCGTGATGGCCGCCATCGACTCAGTCTCCGCCCGCGAAATCCTCGACTCACGCGGCAATCCCACAATTGAAGTCGACGCCCGGCTGCGCGACGGAAGTATGGGCCGCGCATCCGTTCCCTCTGGAGCCTCCACCGGAATTCATGAAGCTCTCGAGCTGCGCGACGGCGACAAAAAGCGCTTCGGCGGCAAGGGCGTGCAGCGCGCCGTGGCCAACGTCCGGGAGCGTATCGGCCCCGCGATCGCCGGACGCGATGCGCGGGACCAGGCGGGCTTGGATCGGGTGCTGATCGACCTCGACGGAACCCCCAACAAATCTAACCTCGGGGCGAATGCGATCTTGGGGGTCTCCTTAGCGGTGGCCAAAGCCGCGGCCGCCTCGCAGCATCTCCCGCTGTACCTGCATCTCAACCATGAGGCACACGCCTTACCCGTGCCGTTGATGAATGTCATCAACGGGGGGATGCACGCCGATAACCCTCTCGACGTCCAAGAGTTCATGATCGTCCCGTTGGGCGGGGCCCGTTTCGCCGAGGCTTTGCGCATGGGGGTGGAGACCTTCCACGCCTTGAAAGGACTCCTCCACGAGCGCGAGTTGAGTACGGCCGTCGGCGATGAGGGCGGGTTCGCTCCGGCCCTACGCTCGACCGACGAAGTTCTGGAAGTGCTGCTGGAATCCGTGCGCCGGGCGGGGTACCGTCCTGGCGTCGACGTGGCGCTCGCGCTGGACATCGCCGCGAGCAATCTCCACCGCGACGGTGTGTACCGGTTCGCCGGAGAGGGCGTGCAGCGGAGTCTGTTCGACCTGATCACCTATTACACGCGATTGTGCGAGACGTATCCTATTATCTCCATCGAAGATGGCCTCGCCGAAGACGACTGGGACGGGTGGACTCGCATGACGGCCCGGCTGGGCGGGCGGGTGCAGCTGATTGGCGACGATCTCTTCGTCACCAACCCCGCGCGGCTGCGCCGCGGGATTGAGCTGCACGCCGCGAATGCGATCCTCATCAAGGTTAATCAGATCGGCACGCTCACCGAAACACTCGAGGCCATCGCCACCGCGCGGTCGGCGGGGTATGCGGCCATCATCTCGCATCGATCAGGCGAAACCGAGGACACGACGATCGCCGATCTCGCCGTCGCCACCGGGACCGGCCAGATTAAGACGGGCGCCCCGTCTCGTAGCGAGCGCGTGGCGAAGTACAACCAGCTCCTGCGGATCGCCGAAGAACTCGGCGAGCGCGGCTCCTTCCCCGGAGCGAAAGCCTTCCCTCACATCGACCGGGGCTAACACCACGGGTCGTCCCCCCGGGGAGCCCGTCGCGTCGAGCAGGAACCCGCGGCTACAAGACCTAATGCAAAGGGGAAACGTCCCAGGCGGTACCGCGCCTTCGTTTCTGAGATTCGACGCACCTTCGACGTCGCAACGACTGAGGTGAGACGACCGTGGGCCTGGGGGCTCCTGCATACTACCGGGGGCGGTTGCGCGAGCGCAGCCGCGTTCCTCGCTGGATGGTGCTCGCCGCCGCAAGCGTCATCGCCGTCAGCCTGTTCGGAGCATTCGGGTCGACCTTGCTGCAGGTCTACCGTCTCGAGCGCGAGGCGGCTCAGCTCGCCCAACATCAGCGAGATCTAGAAGAACAAAATGCCCAGCTCCGAGCCGAGATTCAGGCGCTCCACACCCCTGAGTACGTCGAAAAACTCGCCCGCGAACAGCTCGGCCTCGTCAAACCAGGAGAGATCGCCTTCCTGATCGTCCAGCCGCCCGCCGATGCGCCGCCGGGACGCCCTCTCCCCCAAGATATCCGAGGGCGTCCCGCGCCCGCGCGGGGGGACTGGCTCTCCCGGCTGCGGGACGCGGTCCGACACCTCTTCGGCCGGTAAGCCTGTGGAAAGGACCGGGAGGGATCTGTTCGCATGCTGCGGGCACCCCGTGCGCAAACCAATTGACACTTCCCGCTACTGCACCGTATAATTCCCCTCGCAATTCTATGACTTCAGGAGACGCACTAAGCCCCACATGAGTGTCGACGCCGGCAGTATTGTCGAGGGCACGGTCGTCAAGATCACCAACTACGGCGCCTTCGTGGAGCTTTCCGACGGAAGAAGCGGCCTCGTCCACATCCGGGAGATCGCCGATACGTTTGTCAAAGATGTCCACGATTACCTAAAGGAGCAGGAGAGAGTCAAAGTCAAGGTCCTGGGCATCAATGATCGCGGCAAGCTCGACCTCTCCGTCAAGCAAGCCCTCTCCCCCGAAGAACGCGTCGCCCGTGTCCGTGCCAAGGCCTCGTTCGAAGAGAAGATGAAGACGTTCTTGAAGGAAAGTGAGGAGCGCCTCCTCGACCTCAAACGGAATACCGAGGCGAAGCGAGGCGGTGGCAAGAAACGCAACCGGTAGTCTGTCCTCCCGTTAGCGCATCCCCAGAAGCCACGCAATATCCTCAAACGCCCGCCAGGTAATGTCATCGCGCTCCAAGGCTCGGGAGCGTTCCTGAATATCCGTCCGCGCGGCCAGCCCCTGCAGTGCATCCTCCATGCGCCCGAGGCGCGTCTGCACCTGTTGCAGTTGGGGGTCCGCAGGGGCGTCGGGCAACAGACCGCGGATCTGGTCCAACGCGCCGAGTTCTACGGTCCGCGCGTGCTGATCCATCTCGACAGCCTCCAGCCGGCTGAACGCCACGAGCCCTCGCCGCGCCTCCAGCGCTGCGATGAGGGCCGTTCGAACTTGCGTCAGCGCGCTCTGCTCATCCATATTGGGGCGAGGGGCGCTATGTCGGGCGCGCGGAGGGCCCGCAGACCCCGTGGGCGAGGAGAACGCTGAACGCGCGGAGCGAGAGATCGACGTCGTGGTCGACGCCGAACTCGCTGCTCCACCCTCCATCAGCGCGTTGCAGGGCGACCAACCGCTGCAGGCCCGTCGCGATGAGTGGATCGTCCTCGGGCATCCCGCCCTGGTGGAGAGCGGCCAACGTATCCGTGACGCAGTCCGCTGACCACCCGTCGGGGGCATGCGCGCGTAATACTTCCAGGCCCGCCGAGGCGACCGGAGAAGAGAACCCCTCGATCATGAGGAGTGCCGCGGCGACGAGGGCGGTAATCTGCGGCGGCTCGTCCGCTGGCCACCGATCGTTGTGTGTCTCACGCAGAAACGTGGCGGCGCGGGTCACGGCATCGTACCGGCGCCCCCGCAGCCGCACTAACCAGGGGGCCGTCAAAGCCGTGCAGCAGGCGCGAGACAGGGCCGAGCCCGGACGCGCCCACGCTGGAGGATCGTAGCGCAGCACTCCCGGACTCTCGTCCCAGGCCCCATCCGGCCGCTGGATGGTGAGGAGGTATGCCGCGGCGCGCTCGACGTACGACGAGGGCAGCAATCGGAGATCCTGCATCCACTGCAGCGCCGTCGTGGTCGCGATCACCGCCGATGGCCGTCCGGGAATCAGACCGAAGGGAAACCCGCCGTCCTCATTCTGCCGGGCCAGGAGCGAACGCGCGACCTTCGCCTCGACGCGGGACCGGCCCAACATCCCGGTCAGCCGCGCCCGTTCAAGTTCTTCACCATTCTCGTGGATGTAGGCGACAGCCACCGACAGAGGTGTGAGCATCAGGGCATCCCAGGGCACAGCATTATAAGAAGGAATCCAAACGGGCCACACGCACGCCGGCACCGTCGAGGGCCCGGCGGACGGCCTGGGCCAGGGCGGGGGCATGAGGCGTATCGCCGTGGAGGCACAGCGTGTCGGCCTCGATGCGAATAGGACGACCCGTGACTGTCACGGTCCGCTCCGTCGCCAGCTGTACGGCCCGCGCGGCGGCCCCGGTGGGATCCATAATCACCGCGCCCGGCTGCCCGCGCGGGACAAGTGTGCCCGTCTCCATATAGCCACGATCGACGAACGCTTCGTGAGCGACCCTCAGCCCCATTGTGCGGAGGAGGTCCGCCATCTGAGATCCCGCTAATGCCAGAATGATGAGCGACGCATCTACTCGACGCACCGCCTCACCAATCGCGCGCGTGAGATCGGGGTCGGAGGCCGCCTGATTGTACAACGCGCCATGCGGTTTCACGTGTTGAAGGCGAAGGCCGGCTTTGTGCGCGGCGTCTGCGACGAGCTGGATCTGCGCGGCCACCGTGTCTGTGACCTGAGCACTCGGCAACGACATGGGCCGTCGGCCAAATCCGGCGCGATCAGGAAAAGACGGATGGGCCCCGATGGCGACGTGGAGGGTTTTGGCGGTCCTCACGACGGTGTCGATCGTCTCCAGATCTCCGGCATGTGCGCCACACGCCACGTTGGCCGAGGTGATCACGGCCAATAGCTCGTTGTCCGTGCCAGCACCCTCACCCAAGTCGGCGTTGAGGTCGATGACGGCTGCGCGTGTCATGGTGCTCTTCGTTCTCATGAAACGAAAGATGACTCCCGCGGCATCGAGGGGCACGCCGGCGAGGATCTCGGCGCCCATCCATCACATGCCCGGCGCCCCGGCCCTGCGGGCGTGGGGAAACCCCTCCAGGTAGCGTTTCGCCGATTCGAGCCGTTTGTGCAGACGGGCTTGCCAGTCGGGTGCCGTCAGGTCGGCCTCGGACACGAATAGCAGCGCGCCGGCGTCGCCCAATCGCAACCCGAATTCTACGCCGGGGTAGGGCTCACTCACGAAGCGCACGTCCCCGGCATCCAGCACTAGGTGGGAATCGACCCGAGGGATGACCTCCCGAAATTTCTTGACGGCATCCGTCTGCGAGATCATGTCGCTGTTCATTCTAGACGAATTGGCGAGATAATGGCAGACAGCGCTCGAAGACGCAGAAATAAGGAGGACATCATGAACTGGGCGGATCCCTATGCAGCCGGACTCCCTTACACCGGATACTTGGAACGGTACGGTACACCGCAACATCGGCAGCGGTGGCAAGCCGTGTACGACCAAGTCCGCCTCCACGATCCGCAGCGGCTCATGCTGGCGGGATTCACACGGCAGATGCACCTGCTGTGCATCGCCGGCACGTGGTGCGGAGACTGCGTGCGCGAGGGACCGATCTTGCAGCACCTCGCCGCCGCATCCCCCCAAATCTCGCTGCGCTTTCTTGACCGCGACGCCCATGCGGATGTTGCCTCTGAACTGACCATCAACGGGGGACTCCGCATCCCGATGGTGGTCTTCTTAAGCGAGGACGACATGGAGTGCGCGCGCTACGGCGAGCGCACGCTGGCCACATATCGAAAAATGACCGTGGAAAATTTGGGCCCGGCCTGTCCGACGGGGATCGTCCCGCCCGGCGAGGATTACCTGGCGGTCGTGACGCAGGAATGGCTGAATGAGATCGAGCGGGTGCAGCTCCTGTTGCGGCTGTCGCGTCGGCTGCGCGCCAAGCACGGTGACTGACGGCCAACCCTTATGCGTGCAGTATCACCGTGCCGAAGAACACTTCGAAAGCGCAGTTGGCCGCGCTGGCGAAGATCAATCTCAAGCAGGCGGAAGCGGCGGCAAACGCAGCCGTGGCCGGCAACGTAATGGGCGCGAAGCTCGAAGACGAAAACAGCTGCCTAATCTATTCGGTGCAGATCACGGGTACCGACGGCAAGCTGCATGACGTGAAGGTCGACGCTGGCAACGGGAAGGTCGTGCACCAGGAAATCGCCGGCGAGAATGAGCAGGAGGGGGAGGAAGACTTACTCCCTGCCATCTCCCAAGGAGAGCATTCAGGGCCTGGGATTTTCCCAGGCCCTGCTCTATTTGTGACGAGAAATGACCGGTCCCTACCGCACCGTAAATTGCGTCCCGACCTTGGCACGCTGCTGTCCGAGGGTGCACTCGATCACGATCGGCCACGTCCCCGGCGTCGTCCGAGTGCCGACTCGCCATACCCACACGATCCGGCCTTTGTCGTTGGCCCTCTTGGGCACCAGGCCTTGTGCTCGGCTTGAGCCGGACTTGTAGATAACCGTGATACCACATGCGGCTCCTGGTGAGGTGTCAATTTGTAATCTGGCGTCGGTACCGGGTCTTGCCACCGAAGTGACAGAGACGACCGTGATTGTGAGCGCAGCCGCCATCACGGATGTGGAGAGGGTGATGAGGAGAACCGCAAGCAGAGTACGACTGAGCGATCTTGTCACGGGTCACCCATTTGTCCGGGTCCCTGTTGACTCAGGGTGTTTTATTACCACGCATCGAAAACCTCCCCTAAAATGAACGGCCTCGTTTCTGAAGGACATCCCGGCTCTTTGCATGACGCCAGACGCTGTGGCTGGACTGCATTCGCCTTCTGAGTGGAACAACCAAATGGGTGAGACTGGGTTTGTTTCGTCTGAGGAGTAAATTGCCATCCAAAACGGAGGGGGAGACTAATGGACGGTCCTGAGTTGAAGACGCTCGCTAAGCGGCTGGAAATGGTCGAGCGGCGACAGCGGTTCACGGTCGCGGCATGGGTCCTGAGCGTGGTGGTGCTCGCAGTCCTGTGGGTGGGTGTGCAGCGGGCCGCGTCACAGGATAGCATCATTCAGGCGCGGCGGTTCGTGCTCGTAGATTCGTCAGGCACCAAACGCGCCTCGTTGGGGTTCACTGACGCCCAGAAACCGTCGCTCTGGTTGTACGATGAAAAGGGCACACAGCGCGCGCAGATCGGTTTTGGCAATGGCGACTACACAGGCGTGTGGCTCGACGACGCCTCAGGCACGACTCGGGGTTCGTTAGGATTCACCTCTGATGGCAGGCCCGGACTCTGGATCTACGACACCGCAAGTAAGAATCGTATCCAACTGGGCCTCGACAGCAAGGGCCAGCCGAATCTATGGCTGAGCGATGCGTCGGAGACGACCCGTGAGCAGGTAGGACTCACCGCTGACGGAAGGCCGTTACTCTGGATCTACGACGCGGCAGGGAAGAGTCGCGCACAACTTGGCATCAGCAGTAAAGGCAATCCGAACCTGTGGCTTTACGATGAGTCGACCAAAAATCGAGCGGAACTGGGCCTAAACAGTAACGGCCAGCCGAATCTGTGGCTCAGTGACGAGTCGGAGACGACTCGCGCGTGGATGGGCATTGACTCGAGCCAGGGGCCCGGAGTGGGGATCTACGACAAGGATGAAAAGAAGATCTGGTACGCTCCCCCGGCACAGTGAGCCTCCGGTCCGGCTCCATGACCGCGACGGCGAGTGTGCACGGGGAGAAGTAACTGCGTAACGCAGTCAGGCATTGAGAGTGGTTGAAGGGGGCCGTGATCACAACGCGCGGCCCTCTTTCATTTGCCAGAAGAAACCCTCAACTCCGCGCCCGCGAAAAGGGACCCTCCCCGCTCTCCTGGGGATGGACGGGGAGGTTTTGTCTACTTGGTAGCCCCAAGGGGATTCGAACCCCTGTTTCGGCCTTGAGAGGGCCGCGTCCTGGGCCAGGCTAGACGATGGGGCCGGCCTCCGCCATTATAGTACGGAACTGAAAATTCGCGAACATGGATCGATCACTGCGATGATGAGGCCCCACGCGTTCCGCTGGACGGTAGGCCACAGTCGCACGGTGGTCTGTTCTTTCTCGTAACGTGAGCGACGAGGAGGGCTGTTCATACTCGCGGCCGCCCTCCTCTGGTCGAGCCTGGGTGTGGCGGGGCGATTTGCTTTCCGCGCCGGGGTCGTCCCGCTTGAAGCGGCCTTCTACCGTGCGGCCATCTCCTTCGTCAGTCTCCTACTGCTACTAATTGCGACGAATCGACGCGCCCTACGGATTCGCCCTGGGGATCTTGGGCTCTTCGCCGCTTTTGGCTTTGTCGGTGTCGCTGCGTTTTTCGTCGTTTACATGACCGCGATTAGCATGACGACCGTGGCGACGGCGGCGATTCTTCTATACACTGCGCCCGCTTTTGTGATCGTCCTCTCAGCCCTCCTGTTCGGCGAGACACTCACGACTCCCAAAGCCATCGCCGTGGCGTGTGCTTTCATCGGGTGTGGGCTGGTCGGACGCGGGTACGACCTGTCCAGCCTGCGCCTCAACCTGCCGGGCGTGCTCGCTGGCTTGGCGTCCGGACTGGCATATGCGCTGTACACCATTTTCGGCAAGACGGCATTACGCCGATACACTCCCGTGACCACTCTGACCTACGCCCTGGGGTTTGGCACGATCTTTTTGGGGGCCGCGGCTCTCGCCACCAGCGTCATCCCTCGCGCGCATCCAACGTCCGGTTGGATGGCCCTCATCTACCTGGCGTTCGTGACGACACTTCTCGCCCAGTCGCTGTATTTGGCGGGGTTGCGGTACATCGATGCCGGACCAGCAAGCTTGCTCGCCACCGTGGAACCGGTCACAGCTGCCGTGCTCGGCTACATCGTGCTCGGGGAACGACTCGAGGGACTCCAGATTGCCGGCGGCGTTCTGGTTGTGGGCGCCGTTATGCTCGCGCGCGCGAGGACCGGGCCAAGGAACGGATCGTAATGACCAGTGCGACCGTCGACACCGAGAGCAGCGACGCGCTGGCCACAAACGGTGCGACGTGCCCTGCGGCATCCCACAACACCCCGCCCAGAAGCGGGCCCAGCACCAACCCCAGGCCTTCGGCTGTCTGGGCGGCGCCCATGGCAAATCCGATGCGTCCCGATGGGGCAAGTTCGCTCACCAGCGCGTGCCACGCCGGAGACGATAGCGCATAGCCGATCCCCAACAGGACGGCTCCGACGGCGAGAACCTCTAGACGCGGAGAGATCGGCAGCATCCACATTCCCGCTGATCCGAGCGCCATGCCCCAGACCACCGCCTTGCGTTTCCCCCAGCGATCAGCCAATCGGCCCGCCGGCACTGAGGCAATCGCCACCGACAGCACCCCCAGCAAAAAGAGGGTGCCGATCAATTGCTCCGAGAGTCCGACCACGCGTTTCGCGTAAATCGCGAGAATCGGCGCCAGCAGCCCCACCCCGAACATCTGCACAAATGCGACACCCAACATCGTGATAAGCAACGGGGAAAATCGGGTGCGCTTCCCTTCGTGTGAACGGTCAGATGACTGATCATCTGTCCTGTGACCGACTCCATCTGCCGTCACAGACGGTGCGGGGTGCGGGGTGGCGGCATCCCACAGCGCCACACTCCCCCACGCGGCCGCGGCGATCATCAATCCGCTGGCCAGGTAGAACCCGGTCGCGTACGAGTGGGAGAGCCCAACAACGAACAACCCCAGCGCGGGACCGAACGCCAAGCCGGACAAGAAGAACAAGTTCAGCGTCCCCATCGCGGTGGCCCGTTGATCGCGAGGCGTCTTGTCCGCCATGATCGCCGATGCCGCCGGCCACAACGCGGACGACCCGGCCCCGTCAATCAGGCGAAGCGGGACAAACAACACCGGATTGCGGAGCACGGACATTAACAGGGGGGCCACGCTGCTCAGCAACAATCCGGCGACAATCAGGGGGCGCCGGCCGACTCGGTCGGCCACCGAACCCCAGACGGCCTTGAGCAAGGTCTCCACCAGCGCAAACGCCGCGACGACAGCTCCGACCAGCTTCACACTCGCGTTGAGATGCTCCGTAAGATACAACGGCAGGAGCGGGACGATCGTCGCAAACCCGAGCTCGCCAAGGCCGATGACCAAAGACACGCGCAAGACGATGCCGCGGATGCGCAGACCCACCGACGGGGGCGGCGGGGCGACCGGGCCCGGAGGGGTCGTCGTGATGCCCATAGCTTAGCCTGGGCTCGCGGCGCGGGTGAGCGCCGCCGCATGCGCGGCCAACTCGAGGCGATCGTCCAGCGTTTGCAAGGAAACCTCACCGTAGCGCGGGCGAAGTGCCATAGCCAACAAATAGTCCGTCAAAGCGGGATTCTTGGGCAGCAAGGGACCATGCAAGTAGGTCCCCACCACGGTCCCACTGACCGCCCCTTCTCCCCGGTCCTCGCCGTTATTGCCAAAGCCGGTCAGCACCGTGCCCAGCGGACGAGCCGTCTTCCCGAGGTGGGTGCGCCCCCCGTGATTTTCGAACCCTACCAGCGTCTGGCCCCCATGGAGATTAGACCGGATGACAATGTTGCCAATCAAACGGCGGGTTTGCGAGCCGGGGTGTTCGGTTGTGATGTCCAGCAGGCCGATGCCAATCAAGTCGTCGCCTTCCGCAGGACGGTAGTAGTGGCCGAGGAGCTGATACCCCCCACAGACGGCCAGCACGACGGCGCCGCGCTCCACACCTTGCGCAAGCGCCTCGCGCTTGGAGCCGCGGAGGTCAGCGGCGGCAAACACTTGTTGCCGGTCCTCTCCGCCCCCGATGAAGTAGAAGTCATGCGCCCCCGCGGGCACCGAGTCGCTCAGGTCAATCTCGTCCACGCGAACATCGATCCCGCGCCATCGCGCGCGATTCACTAGCGCCATGAGGTTGCCGCGGTCGCCGTATAGGTTAAGCAAATCTGGGTACAGATGACAGATGCGCAGATCCATGCCGGGCCTCACTATATCACAGGGGTCCAAACATCCCTTATCGGGCTGGCCCCCGGGGAAGTCGCTCCGGGTCCCCGGGACCCACCCTCAGGCCGGGACCTCAATACGCACTCTATGCCCACGGACTACTGCTCCCAGAACCCTCCGACCACACCACGCCGCTGCAAGAAGGCCCGCAGTTGCAGCATCGCCGTGTAGGTGGGGAGCACATACACCGGCTCGCCATCACGCGCCGCGCCCAAGGCGGCGTCCCACGCCCGTCCGAGGTCGGCCTCCACTGTCATCGTCTGGGAGGAGACGCCAGCGTGCTTGAGCCGCAGGGCCATGTCTTCGGCTCGCCGCCCGCTCACGACCACGGCGCGGGTGCGTCCGGCCAGCGTTTCAAAGTCCACGTCCCACAGCCAGGAGATATCTCGGCCGTCTGCGGTGAGGTCGTTGATGGCAATCAGCATGACCGCCGGCTTCGCGTCGGTGGCGCGCAGCACGGTCCGCAGGACCTCGTTAAAACCGGCGGGGTTCTTCGCAAGCAGCAACACCGCCTCCCGGCCGTCGGCGCGGACGCGCTCGGCGCGGCCAAACGCCGGGGCGAATGTCTCGACCCCCTTCGCGACCGTCTGCAGCGGCACACCCAATTCCCCACAACAGGCGGCCGCGGCCAGCACATTGTGGATGTTGTAGACTCCGGGGAGCACGGTTCGGACGCGGGCAGTCCCCCCCGGCATGCGCAGCGTGAACGCGCTTCCCTCAATCCCTCGGATCTCGACGGCCTCCGCGGCCACGATCGGATCGGGCCGCTGAGTGTGGCACTGCGGGCAGTGATACACGCCCATGTGGCCAAAGTACACCACATCGTAGTGGTAGCGAATCCCACATCGGTAGCAGTAGCGTGAATCCGCCGCGTGCTCCAACGTCCCCACCCCACACGAAGCATCAGCGATGCCGAATGGAATTCCTCGCCCCGGGGTCTGCGTCCCCACCTCGGCGACGAGCGGATCATCGGCATTGTAGATTACCGCGACATCCCGCGGGCGATGCTGGTGCAGCGCCGCCCGCCAGCGGCCGGCGACGAGATCGATCTCCCCATACCGATCAAGCTGGTCGCGGAAGAGATTGGTCAGGACGACGGCTCGCGGGCGCAGGGACTCCCAGACCACCGGCAGCGTCGCCTCGTCGACCTCAAAGATGCCGATCCCGCGAGGCAGGCGGGCACGCCAGTTGGCCTGGGAAACGAGGGCCGTGATGATCCCCGTGGCCAAGTTCGCGCCGGCGCGATTGTGGACGGAGGGCGTGCCGGCGAGATGGAGGACGTGGCTAATGAGACGCGAGGTCGTCGTCTTCCCATTGGTACCGGTCACAATCACGCAGCCGTCCAACAAACGCGCGGCCAGATCGCGCATGACGGTCGGGGCGATCGCGCGCGCCACGCGCCCAGGCATGGTTGTCCCGCCGCCGAGATGCAGCGCACGACTGGCGGCTGCGGTCACTCTCCCCAGGATGACGGCAAGGGCAAGACGAAGATTGACGAACATTACTTTTGTGCTATTCCTCCGTACATATGTCTGTTCCCTCATGATGATCGAACAAACCGCCGTTCCTGAGACGGTGCGACACTCGAGCGGCTACCGCTGGCCTGCGGTGGGTATATGGACTGTGACTGCTCCCCCTTTTTGACGCGTTGGGTGATTGTGTCTATAATAAGGCAGCGACGAGGAGGGTCTCCCGTGATACACATGAAGGTACGGGGAGTCGCACTCGACCAGCAGATGAATCCAGTCGTCCTGCTGGTCGATCAAGCGGAAACGCTGGCGCTGCCGATCTGGATCGGACAGGCGGAAGCGACGGCGATCGCGATGGAGCTGCAAGGGGTGAAACCGCCGCGCCCCATGACCCACGACCTCCTGCGCGGTGTCCTCAAGTCGCTTACCGCTACTGTAACGCGCGTGGTGGTCACCGAAGTCAAAGAGAGCACATACTTCGCGGAAATCCACATTGCCACGAACGGCACGCCTCTGATCGTCGACTCCCGTCCAAGCGACGCGATAGCGCTCGCGCTGCGGATGGAAGCCCCCATCTTCGTTGCGGATCCGGTCGCCGAGCAAGCGATCGCCTTGAAGAAACCCCTCGATGACGAGATGGAAGAGTTTAAGAAGTTCTTGGAGAAAGTGAAGCCGTCTGATTTCAAAGGGCCCGTCCACTAGAACGCCCGTTCCCACAGTCGTTCCGTAGACCCGTAACCCTCTCGCCCGGTGCTGTCGACGCACACGGGCA
>DASWFZ010000095.1:0-15366 GCA_036393975.1 bacterium
CTAGCTATACAGTCATCGTCCGCGAAGTGACTGAGGAACTGCTGAAAAAGGGGCTCGCGCGCATCGAAGCCTCAATGGCCCGCGCCGTTGAACGCGGAAAGATGACCGCAGCAGATGCGAAAGCTGCCCGCGCTCGAATCATCGGCACAACGCGTCTAGAGGATCTCGCGGCGGTGGACTTGGTCCTCGAGGCGGTCGTGGAGAACATGGACCTTAAGAAGCAGGTGTTCAGGGATCTGGACCGCCGCTGCCCTCCCCAGACGATCTTCGCGAGCAACACGTCCTCGTTGTCGATCACTGAAATGGCCTCGGTCACCTCGCGGGCAGCCAAATTCCTGGGGATGCATTTCTTCAACCCCGCGCCGGTGATGAAACTCGTCGAACTCGTGCGCGGACTGCAGACGGCGGAGGCGAGCATGACCACCGGTCGGCAGTTTGCAGAGTCGCTAGGCAAGACCGTCGTGGTCTGCGTCGACAGCCCTGGGTTCATCGTCAACTTCTTGCTGGTCCCGTATCTTCTGGATGCGGTCAGAGCGTTGGGGAACGGGATCGCGAGCAAAGAAGACATCGACACTGCAGTTCAGTTAGGGCTGGCGCATCCCATGGGCCCTCTCACGCTGCTCGATTACGTCGGCATCGACACGACCTACTACATTGCCGAGGCGATGTATCAGGAGTTCAAGGATACGCGCTACGCATCACCCCCGTTGCTCAAGCAGATGGTGCTCGCAGGGCTCCACGGGCGAAAGACCGGACGGGGTTTTTATGATTACAGTAAGCGGGGGTCTTCCGGTTCCTAGGAGACGGACAGATGGTTGTGAGAGTCGCGTAGATGCGCCGTCGTTTTGACTCTGGGGGGTCATGGTGGCACAGGGCGCAGCCCTTCTGACGTGATGCGCCACAACCGAGGCGAAAGAGGAACCTGCGCGCCTTGAAACATCGCCGCGGCCCGGGCCGCCAGCGGGACGCGGTTAGACACGTCCGCGATGAGGCACGCATGTTCATGCGGGATCGCCAGCACCGGCTGCGCGATCCCGCCTGGAATAATGAGTTCGCCGACCAGAGCCCGCGTTGCATCCAGGCCGTCAAGGGATACGTACTCCGCCTGGGGGCCTCCCAGTTCTTCAAGAATGTGCACCGTGTGCGCGCGGAGGTTAGCCACCGCACGGTCGTGTAGCGCGGAGCGTTCCATCCCCCATCCCGTTCTCATCCCTTCAGTGACGAATGTGTACCAGTGCTGACCCTCGATGATGTACACGATGCTCACTTCGTCATCTAATTCAGAACGGACGAGGCGGTTCTCTGGCCGATACCCGGTCGACGGCGGAAGAGCGGACGTGCGCCTTAGCAGCGGCAAGATGCGATCCCTCACCAACAGTGCCGGCGGGGCCGACACCGCGGGCAGGCGACCGCGCAGTGCATCGGCGAGGTCAGCGAGGAGAACCGATTCGTCGTCCTTGCGGCGCACGTGATACACATACGTCGTCAGCAAGTCGATTCCCACATCGTAGCCCAGGACGGCGTAAATCGCCCCTGACGGTGTATCCCGACGCCATGTAATGTCGCCGGAGTGCCCGAGAAAGTAACGAACGCGCCCGCGGAACCGAACAAATCCGCGATATGTGGCGGCAGTCGCCGCTACAAACGCGGCTACCACCAATCCCACGATGACGCCAAGCACGGGGTCTAGCGTTTACGACGAGAGGGAGCAGATTTCTCGCGGGGCGCGAACCCCGTGATGTCATCGAGCGTACCCCGGCGCTGGCGGGGCGGACGAAGGACCGCTTCCACGGTCATGCTCAAGTGGATCTCCGGCAGCGACGTTTGCAGGACGCGCCCAATGAACCCCCCATCTGTCCCATCCATGCGCACGAAGGCCACAATCTGCGGAGGATCAACGGGCTGGCCGTCTTGGTCCTGGTGCACCACGGCGTAGCTGTGCACGCGGCCGGTCGACGGGACCTGCGACCAGGTCTCAGACAGATCGGCAAAACAGCGTTCGCAATACACTCGTGGCGGGAGGTAGGTAATCCGACACTCCCGGCACGTCGTTGCCATAAATACGCCCTTCGTTTTCAGGGTCTGAAAGAAACGTTCCCCCGCCACGCCAGCCGTGTAGAGATACTGGACGGGCATCTTCCCCCGTACGACTCGAGCCAGCGGCGTGTCCTTTATCGTCTGGGGCATGACTGCCTCATCGGCTGCGGCCCGCTGTGACGGGCGCAAAGTAGCGAATGTCTGTGATCGCCCCCTCGCGCTGGGCAGCGGGCTTCCACACCGCTTGAACACGCATGCCCACGCGCACCCGCCGCCGGATCTCCTCAACGGTACGTCCTGGGACACCACCCACCAAGTGCAAGAAGCCCCCGCGCGGATTTGTCCCGTCGATCTCGATCACCGCAGGGAGCTGCGGTCGGCGCAGCGGTTTCATGTCCCAGGTGACGTAGCAGATCGAAAAGGTATTGACTGTACCGGTAGACGCAAGTTCCACCCACTCGTCCATCGGCTTGAAGTCGAGTTCGCAAAATGCCCGAGGAGGGGTGACGGTCCGCCCGCAGCGGCGGCATCGGACGCCAAGAATCTTTCCCCGCTGCAAGCCGACCAGAAAGCGGCTGATGGCTTCCCCTGCGTCCCAAGCGTATTCCAGAGTTGGCGTCCACGGGGTGGTAACGACTCCCGTACGGAACTCTGCGTCGCTCAGCGGCCTTCCCCGTAGCGCCTGATAGGGCGGGGCCGTCCCCTGCGTAGCCGGGCTGCGCTTGGGCGAGTGCGCCATCACTCCACCCCCAAGACCGCGACAGTCCCGACTTGCATCAGGTCGCCCCACGCTTGCGCGACGCCGCGTTCGGGTGATCCAGGAACCTGCCGTGCGCCGGCTTCGCCCCGCAGCTGCCAGAAGAGCTCGCACACCTTCATCAGGCCCGCGGCAGCAATGGGGTTCCCGACGCCCATCAATCCGCCGGATGGGCAACTCGGTAATTCCCCCGTCCGGTCGAAGCGACCGTGGGCCAGATCCTCCGCCGCTTTCCCCTTGTCCGCGAGTTGAAGGCCTTCCAGATGGTGCAGCTCTTTGTACGCGAACGGATCGTAGGGCTCTGCCACGTGAATCTGCTTGCGGGGTTCTGTGATCCCCGCCATCTCGTAGGCCATCTTGGCCGCCTTTTCGACGTACCGCGGATAGGCCAGGTCGCGGTTGCCCCAGTATGACGTGTCCAGACACCAGCCGACCCCTTGGACCCACACGGGTTTGTCGGTGTATCGGGAGGCAACCTTTTCGGAAGCCAACACGATCGCCGCCGCGCCGTCAGAGACGGGGCTGACCATGAGCCGGTGCACTGGCCAGGCCACAACCTCAGAAGCGAGCACATCCTTGACGGTGATCTCGGTCGCGACCTGCGCGGCCGGATGGGCCAGGGCGTTGTGCTTGTTTTTGACGGAGACGCGTGCGATGTCGTCGTTTCGAATCCCATACGTCGCCATGTACCGGTGCTGCTCGAGCGAGAAGATCCACAAGAGGTTAGGTCCCAGCGGGCGCTCGATGATCTGATCGAAAATAGTGAGGAAGGCGCCCTGGGGGTGCGGCTGACAGCTGCTCATTTTCTCTTCGGCCACCACGAGCACGAGATCGAACAAACCGGAGGCGACCATCATCCAGCCGCTGATGATGCTGAAGACTCCCGAGCCTCCACCCACATACGCGCGCAAATACGGCTTGCGGGTGGCCCCGGCGCCATCCAGCAGCCATTCACCTTTCATATGGACGCCGTCGAACGCGTCTGGCGCCGTGGCCATGACGACCGCGCCGATGTCCTTCAGGCGCACACCGGATGTCTCCAGCGCCTGAGACGCAGCATAGTAGGAGAGCTCTTTTCCCGTTTCGAGAGCCCGGCGCATAAACAGGCTCAGGCCCGCACCGATAACCGCGACGCGACGTGTCGGCTTCCGCTTGATCAACGACATCGGCCCACTCTCCGCAATTACGCCCCGAGCACCAGCGCGCCCCCCGTTTGCGTGGGAACACCCCTCCACGAGAGCACGAGCCCTGTGCTTGCATTGCGAACTTGCGCTCGACCCGCCTCTCCACGGAGTTGCTGGACCGCTGCCGCTGTACGGTAAAGCGCCGTGGCATCGAAACAGTACCCCATCCCAAGAGACCCACCGGAAGGGTTTACGGGAAACGGCCCGTCCAGGCGCGTGCGCCCGTCCATCACCCAGCGCGCGGCGTCCCCGCGGGAGACTAGTTGGGTGGCCTCAAGGTGTTGCAGTTCCTTGTAGGCATAGGTGTCATCGAGTTCGGCGAAGGAGATCTCGCGCGGGGGGTCGGTGATCTCGGCCATCGTATAGGCCATCGTGGCCGAGAGCTGGGCATACGAGGCCTGGTCCCACGACCGCATAGCCAGCCAGGGACTGTCCGACGCCCACCCGATACCCCGGATCCAGACGGGTTTGGGTGCTCGGCGGGCCGCGTCCTCCGAGGACAGCACCACGACGACCGCGCCGTCGGCGTACGGACTTATCTCGAGTGTGCGCAGCGGTTCGGCAACCGGCGCCGAGGAGAGGACGTCTTCGGGCGAAATCGAGGCGCCGTGGGCGGCGACGGGATTCGCCAGCGCCTGCCTGCGGTTCTTCACGACCACCATCGCGATGGCTTCGTCGGGGATGACGCTGGCATGCTGATACCGCCGCATCTCCAGGGCTGCGATGGCATGAGGGGTCACGCGCACGGGGCGCTCATAGGCAGGATCTAGTGCCATCGCCAGCACCTGCTGGTGGGAGACGATGTTCGACGTTTTGCAATGCGCTTCAACCGCCACCAGGTCTGCGATACCGCTCCGAACGAGCATCGCCGCAGCCGCGATCCCCTGGAGGCCATCGCCTGCCACGGTGTGGACCGGTCGGAGCACAGCACCCAGCTGGTCCGGAGTGTATTCGTCAGTGATACTGGTCCCTTCGTGGAAGTCCTCGCAGACGCTGACGAAACTATCGACTTCCTCGTGGCTGATCCCGGCGTCAGCGTAGGCGCGGGCGGCGGCCTCAAACGTCAGTTCCCGATAAGAGTGCTCGCGGGATTGCACGCGCAACGGCACAACGCCGATACCCACAATGGCGACCCGATCACTCATGCAGACGAACTCCGGGGAGGCACAGCAGGCGGAACAGGGTCCTCACGTTGAGGCATTTTTACACGCACGGAGGCGCCTCCTGCCACACGGGCACACATCGCCCAGGGCAGGAACGGTGGACCCCGGCACATAAAGAACACACTGCATCAACCCCGCATGGACTTCCAGCTGACTAACGAACACCGGATGGTTCAGGCCATGGTGCGGGAGTTCGCGACCAAGGATATTCTCCCGCACGCGGCAGCCCTCGACCACACCGCCACGTTTCCCGCCACCATCATTCAGAAGGCCGCTACCCTCGGCCTGATGGGCATCTGCGTGCCCGAGACCTACGGGGGGGCGGGAATGGATGCCGTAAGCTACGTGGTGGCCCAGGAGGAGCTCGCGCGGGCCTCGGCGGGCGTGCAGGCCATCATCACCGTCAACAACTCGCTGGTCTGCGACCCCCTGGTCCGGTTTGGAACGGAACAGCAAAAGCGGCGCTACCTTCCGCCATTGTGCTCGGGAACCTCCCTGGGATGTTACTGCCTGACCGAGCCCGCTGTGGGATCGGATGCGATGTCGCTGCAGACGACCGCCCGGCGGGACGGGGGGTCGTGGATCCTGCGGGGCACCAAGGCATTTGTCACCAACGGGGTAGAGGCGGATCTGTGCATCGTATACGCGCGCACTGGACCTGACCCTGGAGCCCGCGGGCTCTCGGCGTTCATCGTCGAGAAACGTCTGCCCGGAATCGCTATCGGCAAGGTGGAAAAAAAGTTAGGCATCAAGTGCTCATCGACAGCCGAGATTGTGTTTGACGACTGCCGCGTGCCCGCCGAGAGTATCGTCGGTGCGCCCGGTGCGGGGGGAAAGATCGCACTGTCGACCTTAGACGGTGGTCGGTTGGGTATCGCGGCACAGGCTCTCGGGATCGCGCGGGCCGCGCTGGAGGATGCGACCGCGTATGCGGCCACCCGGCAGCAGTTCGGCCACCCGATTGGGGAGTTTCAAGCCGTGCAGTGGATGCTGGCGGATATGGCGACGCGCATCGACGCCAGCCGGCTGCTGACCTTGCGCGCCGCCGACCGACGGCAGCAGGGACTGCGTTATACGAAGGAAGCGTCCATGGCGAAGTTGTTTGCCTCCGAAACAGCTATGTGGACCGCACACAAAGCCGTGCAGATCTTCGGAGGGTATGGGTATCTCCAGGATTACCCGGTGGAGCGTTACTTCCGAGATGCGAAGATCACGGAAATCTATGAGGGCACCTCAGAGATCCAGCGTCTTGTGATTGCGCGCCACATCGTGGAGGCCGCGAAGTGACCCACACCGCACAGATGCAATCGCCCAGGTACCTCATCCGGACACGATTAGGCCCCCAGAACCTTCAACCTCGCAGGACGAGCGCGTGAATATCCTCATCTGCGTCAAACAGGTCCCGGACACCGAAGCGCCGATCCGCATCAAACCGGATGGGAGTGGAATTGACGACACCGCTTTGAACTTGGTTATGAACTATTATGACGAGCATGCGACCGAAGCAGGCCTGCGTCTGCGTGAGCAATTTGGCGGGTCGGTGACGCTGCTGAGTGTGGGAAGCGAGCGGGCCAAAGAAGCGCTCCGGACCGGGCTGGCGATGGGGGCGGATGAGGCGATTCTCATTAGTGACCCCGCGATGGCAGGGGTCGACCACCTCGGCCTTGCCCAGGTGCTGGCGGCGGTAATTCGGACCCTGCCCCACGACGTTGTCATCTGCGGGAAGATCAGCACCGATGACAACGCGGGAATCGTCGGGCCCGCCCTCGCCGAGTACCTGGGCCTGCCGCAGGCGACGGCAATCGCGCACCTAGAGGTAGACGCGACCGGGACGAGCGCGGTCGTGCATCGAGAGGTGGAGGGGGGCGTCGAGGTGCTCCACGTGCCGTTTCCTGCGGTCTTGACCGTGGAGCGCAGCCTCAACGAGCCGCGTTACCCTTCGCTACCAGGCATCATGAAAGCCAAGCGCAAAGAAATTAAGACGCTGAATCTCTCCGCCGCCGGGGTGAACTCGTCGTCTGTCGGTGCAGCCGCTTCCCGGACCATCCCGACCTCGCTCTCCGCACCGGCTAAACGGAAAGCCGGCCGCACCTTCGAGGGCGACACGGACCAAGCTGTCGCCGCGATCATCGCGTTCTTGAAAGATGAAGCGAAGGTCCTGTGAGGCGATGACGGGTGCGCGGCGCAGAGCTGACTGGGGCACAGGTGTATAGATGAGCCACGACGTTTGGGTCGTCATCGAACACCAGGATGGAGTCGCCAAGAAGATCAGTTTGGAGTTACTCGGGTGCGCCCGTGTATTGGCTGCCGCGTGGTCTGGCAAGGTCGTGGCGTTCGTTCCGGGGGTAGGCACCGCACAGATTGCCGCCGCCCTCGGGTCGCGGGGGGCGGACATCGTGATTACCACGGAGCACCCGCTGCTCCAGCGCTATACGACAGACGGGTACGCGACCGTGCTGACCGAGGCGCTGAAGGGGGAGACCCCCGCCGTCGCGCTGTTCGGGGCGACCTCACAGGGACGCGACCTCGCCCCCCGCGTGGCCGCGCGGCTAGGAGCAGGGATCGTGACCGACTGCACCAGCGTGACAGTGCAGAACGGAACCCTCGTGGCGACCCGTCCTATGTACACGCGCAAGGCGATCGGCACCGTCCAGTTTAAAGAAAGCGTTCCGCGCCTCGCCGTGGTGCTCCCTTCGATGTACCCGTTGCCGCCTGAACAGCCCCAGCGGAAAGCCGAGATCCGCTCCTGGCCCGTCCACTTAGACGCCAAGGCAATTCGCACGACGGTTCGAGAAGTAAAAACGATCCAGCGTGAGACGATTCCGTTAATTGAGGCCGACATCATCGTGTCCGGCGGTAGAGGCATGAAAGGGCCCGAAAACTTCGCCCTGCTGGACGCGCTGGCTCGTGCGCTGGGAGGGGCGGTTGGCTCCTCGCGGCCCCCCGTAGATTCGGGGTGGGTCCCGCACGACTTCGAGATTGGCCAGACAGGCAAGACGGTGAGCCCACAGGTCTACCTCGCCTGCGGAATCTCCGGAGCCCCGCAGCATCTTGCGGGGATGTCGGGGTCCAAGTACATCATCGCCATAAACAAGGATCCTAACGCGCCGATCTTGCAGCTCGCTGATCTGGGGATCGTGGGCGACCTCTTTCAGATCCTGCCGAAGCTGACCGAGGCGGTCAAACGCGTCAAGGCATCGTAGAATCAACCGCCTGCGCCAGCGAGCGATTGACCGGAGGCCGCGGATTCGCCATCATCGGTAAGAGAACATGACCAATCCGAACAGACGTCCAGACATCACGGACGCCCACCGGAAGTGGGAGGCGGGCACCCTGCGGCCTCACCTGGAGCGCCAGCCAGAGCGCAAGGAACGTTTTTCCACCATCTCGGATCTGCCGATCGACCGGCTCTACGGACCCGATGATCTCCCTGGCTTCGATCCCTCGCGCGATCTCGGGGTCCCCGGCGAGTACCCCTTCACACGGGGGATCCACCCGACGATGTACCGGGGCCGGCTGTGGACCATGCGCCAGTTTGCCGGCTTCGGGTCAGCTGCAGACAGTAACCGGCGGTTCCATTATCTCCTCGCCCGTGGGCAGACCGGCTTGTCGGTGGCGTTCGACATGCCGACGTTGATGGGCTATGACTCCGACCACCCCCGCGCTCTGGGGGAAGTGGGACGGGAAGGCGTGGCCATCGACACGGTGGCGGACATGCAACTTCTCCAAAAGGACCTGCCGCTGGATCGCATCACGACATCGATGACGATCAATGCCCCGGCGAACGTGCTGTTGGCCATGTATGTCGTCGCGGCCGAACAGGCCGGGTTCCCTCGCGACAAACTAGGCGGGACGACCCAGACGGACATGCTCAAGGAGTTCATCGCGCAAAAAGAATGGATCGTACCCCCCCGGCCCAGCATGCGGCTGATCCAAGACATGCTCGTGTTCGGCGCTCGCGAACTCCCCCGCTGGAATGTGATCAGTATCAGCGGATACCACATTCGGGAAGCGGGGGCGACAGCCGTGCAGGAGCTGGCGTTCACACTGGCCGACGGCATCGCGTACGTTCAGGTAGGCATTGAGGCGGGCCTCGCGGTTGATGACTTTGCGCCGCGGCTGTCGTTCTTCTTCGACTGCCATAACGACTTCTTCGAAGAAATCGCGAAGTTCCGCGCGGCACGACGCCTGTGGGCACGGATCATGCGCGACCGGTTCCATGCACGCAACCCGCGGTCGTTGTGGCTGCGCTTCCATACCCAAACCGCCGGGGTCTCCCTCACGGCTCAGCAGCCATACAACAACGTCGTGCGTGTGGCGCTACAAGCGCTCGCCGCGGTGATGGGCGGGACCCAATCCCTGCACACCAATTCCATGGACGAAACGTACGCGCTGCCGACTGAAGAAACCGTGATGGTCGCACTGCGGACCCAACAGATCATCGCCCATGAGAGTGGCGCGACCCACACCGCAGACCCCCTGGGAGGATCCTACTTCATCGAGGCGTTGACGAATCGGATGGAGGCGGATGCCACCCAGTATCTCCAGAGGATCGACGACCTGGGAGGCATGGTGCGTGCGGTCGAGATGGGATATCCGCAGCGCGAGATCGCCGAAGCCAGCTACCACTATCAGCAACAGCTAGAGCGCAAGGAGAAGGTCATCGTCGGCGTTAACGAGTTCGTCGCGTCCGAGGAACCCGCGATCCCCGTCCTGCGGCTTGATCCCGAGGTTGAGCGTAAACAGATCGACCGGCTCCGTCGCTACCGCGCCGACCGCAATACGGCCCAAACGCGTCGGGCGTTGGATGCGCTGCGGAGAGCCGCCGACGGCGGGGAGAACACCATGTACCGGGTGGTGGAGTGTGTGAAAGCCCAGGCGACGATCGGCGAGATCTGTGACGTCTTTCGAGCTGTGTACGGAGAGTATAAAGAACCTGCCATCATTTGACCCGTCTCCAAGGCACACAACCAGAACGGGGTGGGGGACCAGTCGACAGGCGCGAGAGGCGGACGCGAGGGCAGGATAGCAGAGAGACGATGAGTGAGGCGAAGATTCGGATCGTGATCGCCAAGCCGGGACTCGATGGTCATGACCGCGGCGCCAAGGTCGTCGCACGCGCGCTGCGGGATGCGGGTTTCGAAGTCATCTATACCGGGTTGCATCAAACACCGGAGATGATCGCGAGCGCCGCGATCCAGGAAGACGCAGCGGCTATCGGCCTGTCGATTCTCTCCGGTGCCCACATGACGTTGTTGCCGCGTCTGATGGATCTGTTGCGCCAGCAAAGCGCGAGCGACATCGTGGTGTTCGGGGGCGGCATCATTCCCGAAGAAGACATCCCGACTCTCAAAGCCGCCGGCGTGAGGGAGATTTTCCTGCCCGGCACGTCGTTAGAGGCGATTGTCCGCTGGGTGCGTGCGCACGTGAAGCCCCGCGGGGTCGCCGCCTAGTGCGCACGGGCCTGCTAACAGACGGGGAGCCCGTGCTCCTGATAGACCGCAAGGAGCGGCGCTACCTGCTGACACTACATGCCGGCGCCATCGCCGACCTGCGCGGCGGGAAACTGCCCCACGACCAGCTCATCGGGTCTCCAGAAGGCCGCTACGTCCGCACGACCCGCGGCGAGGCCTTCCTCATGATCCGCCCGACGCTGGGCGAATTCGTGCTGGCCATGCCGCGCGGAGCGCAGGTTATTTACCCGAAAGACCTCGGCGCGATCCTGCTCGCGGCCGACATCTACCCGGGGGCTAAAGTCCTCGAAGCCGGGACTGGATCGGGCGCGCTGACGATGACCTTGCTTCGAGCAGTCGGCCCTGCGGGTCAGGTGTACTCGTATGAGGTGCGCCCCGAGTTCGCCCGGCAGGCCAGCCAGAATATCGCTCGCTACCTGGGCTCCTCCGATAACCTGATCACGCGGATGCAGGACGTGTACGCAGGCATCCCTGACGCTCCGCTGGATCGCATCCTGCTCGACGTGCCCGAGCCCTGGCGGGTTGCGCCGCACGCCATCCCGGCTCTCCGAGCAGGCGGGATCTTGATGTCATACGTTCCCACCGTGCCTCAGGCGGCCCACATGGTCGAAACCCTGCGCCACTCTGGCGCGTTCGCCATGCTGGAGACGTTTGAAACCCTCGTGCGTCCCTGGAACATCGACGGCGCGAGCGTCCGCCCCGCGCATCGCATGGTAGCCCACACGGCATTTATCACGACTGCGCGCCGGGTCGAGATGGACACCCTGCAGACAAGCACCACCACGCCGACACCCGAGTAAGCACGGAAGCTCCAGAGCGAGGAAGCGCTCGGAAGAAGCGGGATTTCCTACAGCCGCTCGACGGCCATCGCCACGGCCTCTCCGCCCGCCAGACAGACGGCGGCCACGCCTCGCCGTGCCTCGTGCTGGCGCATGGCATACAGGAGCGTGGTGAGGATGCGGGCGCCGCTCGCGCCGACGGGGTGCCCGAGGGCGACTGCGCCCCCGTTCACGTTGACACGGTCGAATCCGATCCCTAGATCGCGGCACACGCCAATGACCACTGCGGCAAACGCCTCGTTGATTTCAAACAGGTCCACGTCGTCTGTCCGCCATCCCACTTTCTCCAGGAGGCGTTTGGTGGCTTGCGCCGGGGCGATCGTGAACCACTCCGGAGCCATCGCCGCCCCCGCTTGCCCGACCACCCGGGCGACTGGGGTGAACCCGTGCGTTCGGGCCACATCTTCGGCAGCCAGGACTACCGCCGCGGCCCCGTCGCTGAGGCTGCTCGCGTTCGCAGCCGTCACCGTGCCGCCTTCCTCGAAAGCGGGGCGCAGGGTAGGGATCTTATCGAAACTCACCCGGCGCGGCTCCTCATCCTCTGCCACCATCTGCATTGCCCCGGACCCCCCAGAGACATCCACTTCCACAATTTCGAGGGCGAAGCCGCCTTCGTTCATCGCCGCCAAGGCACGCGAGTAACTGAGCCGGGCGAAGTCGTCCTGGTCCTGCCGCGAAATACGATACTCACGCGCCAAGAGCTCGGCACAATTGCCCATGTGCATGTTCGAGTACGCATCGAGCAGACCGTCTTTGAGAATCGTGTCGATGATCTTGTCGTCGCCGAGCCGGTAGCCCGTGCGCGCGCGCGGCAGCAGATAAGGGGACGCACTCATGTTTTCCATCCCGCCTGCGACGACCACGTCGGCATCGCCGACCGCGATCGCCTGAGAGGCCATCATCGCGGCTTTCAACCCCGACCCACACATCTTGTTCACCGTCGTCGCGGGGACAGACGGGGGCAATCCGGCGTAGAGAGCGGCCTGGCGGGCGGGGGCCTGACCGAGTCCGGCGGTCAGGATGTTGCCCATGATGACTTCGTCCACGCCCTCGCCGCTGACCCCGGATCGACGGAGCGCCTCCGCGATGGCGATGCTCCCCAGCCGAGGCGCAGGAATTCCGGCGAGGCCACCGAGGAAGCGGCCGATAGGGGTCCGAGCAGCACCGAGGATGACGACAGTCCGCATCGCAGTCCCTCGAGGAAGGCGTCGTGCGTTCGTCCTGTCCGCCTACGCTCAGTGTACTGCGCCTGATGCACGGGAGCAAACGCGGAGGAAAAAGCCGTCCCTTTGACACGGGCCAGAAACGCATGCTAGACTCGCCTCACAGTTTTTTGGGCGAAGATGACCAACCCCACCGCTGCCACCTTTGGGTTTCACGTGAACGCCGCTGGACACCTCGAAATCGGCGGGGTGGACGCCTTGGACCTCGCGCGGCAGTTCGGCACGCCGCTGCATCTGCTGGATGAAACGCGTTTGCGCGGGAACTGTTCGGCCTATCGCGAGGCGTTGGTCGCCGAGTATGGCGCGAATGCGCGCGCGCTGTTCGCTTCCAAAGCCTGCTGCATCGTCGCGACCTGTCAGATCGCCAGCCAGGAAGGATTGGGCGTCGATGTCGCTTCCGGCGGGGAGATTCACACGGCGCTGCGGGCGGGTATCCCGCCATCCGATCTCTACTTCCACGGAAACAACAAAACGCCCGATGAAATTGAGCTGGCGCTACGCGTCGGCGTCGGCCGCTTTGTGGTCGATAACGACTACGAGCTGGACCTGCTCGAATCGCTCACCGCACAGCGGGAGGCGACCGCGCAAATCCTGTTGCGTTTGACCCCAGGGATCGAACCCCATACCCATGCGGCGATCCGCACGGGGGGAGTGGACTCAAAGTTTGGCTTCGGCATGGTCGACGGAACCGCGTACCGTGCGGTGGCCCGGGCGAGCCGCATGGCGCGGGTGCGGCTCCGGGGCATCCACGCGCACATTGGCTCACAAGTGTTTGACCTTGAGCCCGTCCAGCGGTCAGCGGCGGCGCTCGTCGATTTCGCGGCCCGGATCCGTGATGAACTAGACGTGACGGTTGAAGAACTCAACGTCGGCGGGGGCCTGGGGATCCGTTACTTGTCGACCGACGAACCCCCCGCGATCGCTGACTTCGTCCGCGCGGTGGCGCGCGTCGTGAAAAGGAAACTCGCTGAACATCATTTGACCCAGCCCCGATTGCTGGTTGAACCCGGGCGGTCGATCGTCGGTGGCGCGGGAGTGACTCTGTACACGGTCGGCGCGATCAAACCCATCCCGGGGGTGCGGACCTATGTATCGGTGGACGGCGGGATGTTCGAGAATCCTCGGCCCGCCCTTTACGGAGCCCGCTATGAGGCCGTGGTGGCCGCGCGGGCGACCGCGGAGCCGACCGAGGTCCTCACCGTCGCGGGGCGGTGTTGCGAGTCAGGCGACGTGTTGATTTGGGAAGCGCATCTGCCGCCGGTGCACAGCGGCGATGTGCTCGCTGTGTTAGCGACAGGCGCGTACGGGTACTCCATGGCGAGCAACTACAACCGCTTCCCGCGGCCGGCCGTCGTGCTCGTGGGTGAGGGAAAAGCCCGGTGCGTGGTGGAGCGCGAAACTTACGAGGATGTGGCCCGCAAGGACGTTTCCCTCTAGCCCGCGAAGCAACTCCCCCTGATGTTTGCTCTCGATTTCTCCACCCTCCCCTATGTGGCGGTGGCACTGCTCGCGGCGGTGACGGTGCACGAATTCGCGCACGCCTATGTCGCCGATCGCCTCGGGGATCCCACCCCTCGCGCGCACGGGCGGTTGACCCTGAACCCCCTCGCTCACCTGGACCTCGTGGGGACCTTACTGATCCTTCTCGTAGGGTTTGGCTGGGCGAAACCCGTTCCGATCACGCCGACGAACTTCACGAACTGGCGGCGCGACACGGTGATCGTCGCCGTCGCGGGTCCGCTCGCGAATGTGACGCTGCTGTTTGCACTGGGCATCCCCTTCAAGCTGGGATTGCTGCGGGCGTATGGCCTCGGGGCAGAGCCGATCAGTGCGTTACTGCTGACCATGATGCAGATCAACGCGATGCTCGCTGTCTTTAATCTGATCCCTATCCCTCCTCTGGATGGGTCGAAGATCCTGGTCGGCCTCTTGCCCCCGGAACAAGCGGTGGCGTATGCCCGCGTTCAATTGTACGGCCCAATTCTTCTCCTGCTCTTCTTGATGTTCACCAATGCCTGGCGGTTTCTGAACGTGCCGATGCGGTGGCTGGTCCTTCAGGCGTCTGGCTCCTCGTTCTTCTGACGGAGGGCGCGATTCCGTACACGGTTAAGCTTCCCCAGTTCGAGGGCCCGCTCGACTTGCTACTGAGTCTCGTGCAACATGGACAGGTGGATCTGCGTGAGGTGCCTCTTGGCCGGATCGCCGAGGACTATCTCGCCGCGGCGCGCAACCAGCTGGATCTGGAAGAGGCCACGGAAGTATTGTGGATGCTCGCGGCATTGATCGAGATGAAGTCGCGATTGCTCGTGCCCAAGCCCACAACTCCCGAAGAACCTCTCCCCGAGCCCGAAGAGCCCTTCGATCTCAACGAACGCCTGGAAGAAAAGCTCGAGGAGTACCGGGCCTTCAAGGAAGTGGCCACAGCCCTCCGGGCGTTAGAAGACTATCAGCACCGGGTCTTTGCGCGTCCGGAGACAGACGACCCGAATGCTGTGTTTTTGGAGGGTGTCTCGCTCGACGATCTCTTCCGCGCCTTCCAGCAGGTGCTCGAACGGGCCAAGGACGAGGTCGGGGAGATTCCCACCGAAGAGGTCAAGGTCGCCGAGAGAATGGAGGCGATCCTGGACCTGTTGGCCCAACACCGGGAGGGTGTCCTCTTTTCCGACCTCTTTAAGGCCTCGACCACCAA
>DASWFZ010000096.1:0-4598 GCA_036393975.1 bacterium
ACATAAGCGGATGGCTGATGTTGAGGCGAGGTTAACGGCCGCTGGTCGCTGATCGTGGTCGAGGGGGAGGCAACGTGACAACGAACCTTCTACACCTTGCGGCCGCGGTTACCGTGGGGAGCATCTTCCTCTTCCCGGCCGTCGCGGTGTTGCTGCGGCGCCGCGCTACTATGCTTTGGGTGACCACCGGTATCGGGTTCTGCCTGATACTGTGGTTCGCGGCCTACGCGGCCAGTGTGCCCAAGGACGTAATCCCGGCCGAATATGGCTACAGCCTCCCGCTCGCGCGGTCACTCCTGACCTACGGGTTGAGACTCGGCCTGCCACAGATCGCTGCGACTGTTGCGGTGCAGGCTCTCGCTGGCCTCATGCCCTCCCGGTTCTGGCTCTACGTGATCAGCCTTCTTTCTGCCATGACGGCCTCCATTCTGGGCGGCCGTGTGTTCGCTGTTTCTTAGGAAGTAGAGCCCGAAGGGGCAGCTTCGAGAGGGTGGCTCTTCCCCCTCGGGCGGTGGGCCGGGCGTGCCGGTAGACACCCGGCAGCGGGAAGTCTAATGCTGCTCGGGTGCGGCGCTAGTCTGCGTTCAACTCTTCGCGTGAATATCCTGCCTGAGCGTGACCATCGGCCAGGGAATGCTGTGCAAGACCCCTCTCCGTGGTCACGCTCAGGCCGTCGAGCTGTTACTTACGGCGAGCTGTGGCCGGGAGTCGTCGGGACAGTTCCGACTCTCCCGAACCCCGGTGTCACCCCACTTGGCGGATTCGCCCGTCCCGGCGTCGGAGCGGATAGCCGTCCAGTTGCCGTCCCCGAGCGATGCTGGCTACCGGGTGCATTGATCGCCGTCCCACGGCCATTGCCGACCGCGATGCCGGTCCCGCCATCGCTATGGCCAGCGGCGACACCATTACCCCCACCGTTACCAACACCATTACCGCCGCCGTTGCCGCCGCCGTTGCCACCACCGTTACCACCGCCGGCTCCAGCACCGCCTCCTCCTCCACCGCCCCCACCACCTCCGCCGCCGCCTTTGG
Source organism: bacterium (assembly GCA_036393975.1). Taxonomy (GTDB): domain Bacteria; phylum Sysuimicrobiota; class Sysuimicrobiia; order Sysuimicrobiales; family Kaftiobacteriaceae; genus 13-1-40CM-64-14. The sequence goes on from DASWFZ010000096.1 coordinate 1,033, forward strand.
CCAGCACAGGGCCTGCCGCCAGAGCAGTGACTGCGAGAGCGAGCACGAACATTCGGAATCCTGTCATGTCGCACCGCCTCCCTTGAGACTATCTCGATTACTCCGGGCTAGGTGTCCACCTGCTGACAGCACACCCAACGCGGAGCAGTCATTGTTGAGCATCGGTCATGCCAGCACAGGTACGCCCGCTAAGAGCGCATCACACCTGCGGTCCACGCCTTGGGTGATCTTCCCTGGTGTGTAAGAACTCCCTAGCTCGGTATGCCTTGCGATTGGTTACTCGATCACCTGATCTGCCCGCTGCAGGAGGGACGGCGGGATCGTCAGCCCGAGGGCCTTGGCGGTCTTGAGGTTGATGACCAGCTCAAACTTGGTGGGCCGCTCGACCGGCAGGTCGGCCGGCTTGGCGCCCTTCAGGATCTTGTCCACGTACGTGGGGGCACGCCGGAACATATCGGACTGGCTCGGGCCGTAGGACATGAGAAGGCCAGTCTCCGTCGCCGTCTCCCTGGATCCCGAGATCGTCGGGAGTCGGCTCTTGGCCGCGAGGCTTGCGATCCGAGCACCGTGAAGAGTGAACATCGTGTCCCCCAACAGGAAGAGCGCGTCGGCCCGGTCTCTGGTTATCGCTGCGAAGGCGCTGTCCAACTCGCTGGGGACCCGCACGTCCAGCACCTGGAGGTGCACTCCCAGTTTCCGGGCGGCCCCTTCCAGCTCTCTCGACATCTGAGCGGTGTCTGGATTGGTGGGATTCCGCAGGGCGGCCACCCGGGAAGCCTTGGGGACAGCCTGCCTGAGCAGCTCCAGGCGCTTGCCGACTATCTCGGGGCTGGCAGTAGCGCTCAGCTCTGTGATATTCCCGCCCGGCCGCGCGAGGCTGGCAATCAGGCCTGATCCCACGGGATCGGCAACGCTCAGCATGACGATCGGGATCGTCCTGGTCGCTTGCTTAGCGGCCTGGGTCCCTGCCGGATTGGGCGTGACGATAATGTCAACCTTGAGCGCGACGAGCTCGGCCGCGAACCCGGGGAGCCGCTCGGGCCTCCCCTCCGCGAACCGGTACTCGATAGCGATGCTCTGACCCTCCACGTAGCCGAGGTCGCGCAGCCCTTGCGAGAAGGCCTCGAGGAGGTGCGAAACCTCCGGCGTGCGCGAGGCGATGCTGAGCCAACCTATCCGGGGGACGTTCGCGGGTTGCTGCGCTTCGGCGGCGAGCGGCGCGGCGAGGAGGCCACCTGCCAGGGTGCCGAGGAACGCGCGTCGATCCAATGCGATCCTTCTGACTGGCCGCATCTTCTAGGAGGGACGGGGCGGGACGGCCAGCGGGTCGAACTTACACTAACGCGGCGGCGATCCGCCTAGCAGATTGCGGTGACGCTTACCCTATGGCCGCCACACGTGCCATGCCGCATAGGCCGTTACAGCGAGGACCACACCTTCCACAATCAAAAAGAGCCAGAATCCTAGTCGGCTGCGCTTCATCGTCCCACCCCTTCTACGACTTCTCCTTCTTCGGCTCCCACCCGCGCTCCCCTTCCCGGTAGGGCGCCTGCTTGACCTCCAACCACTTAAGCGTGCGCCCGCCGGTTGACCTCCACCGTAGAATTAGACGTGTGGGCCGCCAACCTCTTCTAGTACCTGCCTTGATGCACCCGACGCTGCTTCCCCGCCCGTTCCATCACGACGGTTGGGTATACGAGGAAAAGGTTGACGGCTATCGAATGGTGGCTATCAAGGCTGGTGGCGCCGTCCAGCTCATCAGCCGCAACGGCCGGGACCATACACGCCGCGTCCCTGAACTGGTCAAGGCTGGGCGGGCTGAAGCCGAAGACCTTCACCCTAGACGGCGAGGTAGCCGTCTTCGATAGAGACCTGATGACTTTCGACCACTCGCTAGTTGAGCGATTCTTTCGCAATCTCTCGGCCAGTCGCGCGGCCCAGAACACCATCTATAAGAACGGCACTGCGCCGCGCCAGTTCAGCAAGTGGGGCAAGCGCCGGGGGCTGTGGGCTAACGATGTGATGGACGATCCACAGTTTAAGTTCAAGATGGCCGACAAGCTGCCCAAGCCCTTCACGGATAGTGAGATGGATAAGCTAATGTCGCTCCCGCTGACGGGCGTAGAGAACGTGGCCCGCGCGATCCTCTGCTATACTGGCCTGCGCGCCTCTCCCGTCTGCACGCTCAAGATGGGCGACGTATATTTGAACCCGATACAGGTGGAAGATGATTCACTACCGGGCTCAATTCGGGCGTCCAAGAACAAGGGATCAAAGGTGCTGCTCCTGCCCATGACAAGGGAGCTACACGCGATCCTCTCGGCCTGGATTGCCGACAACCCCGGCCAATCGTATGACCCTCTCTTGAGGCGAGCAAACGGGAGTCCTATCGGCCGCACGACGCTGGAACGCTGGGCGCGCAGTTGGGGAGCCTCCGCCAAGGTGGAGAAGTGCCACCCGCACCGTTTCCGGCCCTCGCTGGCGACGGCGCTTCTGCGGAAGGGCGTGAGGATAGAAGTGGTGCAGCGTATCTTGGGTCACGTCAGCATCCTCACCACGATGGCCTATACACGACTCTCAGACGGGGAGACGATTCGGGCGCTCAAGATACAGTTGCGCTAAATAATCCGCGCTACTCTGCCGAGTTAGATTTTCTCCCGCCTAACCTCTCGTAAACTCTCTGCTTTACTCAATCTGAATAGGTTTATATCATCGGGCCCGCGGCTCGCCCGGGAGGGCCCGCCCATGCGACGACTCATCGGCGTCCTCGTCGTCACCGCGTTGCAGACGTGCCTGGCCGTGATCGGCTCGGCGCAGTCAGCCGGATCCGCGCCCGCCGGCCAGATGACCTGGGCGGTGCACTTCACGCTGGCTCCCCGCTGGCTCGATCCGGCCGAGAGCGAGGGGTCGATCACGCCCTTCCTCACCCTGTACGCGGTCCACGACGCGATGCTCAAGCCGATGCCGTCGGGGCCCAGCGCGGCCAGCCTGGCCGAGTCGTGGACCGTCTCGCCCAACGGCCTCGTCTACGACTTCACGCTGCGGGCCAACGCGCGCTTCCACAACGGGGAGCGGGTGACCGCGGAGGACGTGAAGTTCTCCTTCGAGCGCTACCGGGGGGCCAACGCGGGCACGTTCAAGGAGCGCGTCCAGGAAGTCCGCGTGCTCGACGCCAGGCGCATCCAGTTTCATCTGAAAGACCCGTGGTCGGACTTCATCACCTTCTACGGCACCACCGCGAGCACCGCCGGGTGGATCGTGCCGAAGAAGTACGTCGAGCAGGTGGGCGAGGAGGGGTTCAGGAAGGCCCCGGTCGGCGCGGGGCCCTACAAGGTCACGAACTTCACCCCGGGCGTGGAGCTCCAGCTCGAGGCCTTCGACGGCTACTGGCGGAAATCCCCCGCCGTGAAGAAGCTGATCTTCCGCAGCCTGCCCGACGAGACCACCCGCGCCGCTGCGCTGAAGCGAGGCGACGTGGACGTGGCCTACTTCCTGAACGGCCCCATCGCGGAGGATGTGCGGCGCACGCCCGGCCTGCGCCTCATGGCGGTGCGCAGCAACACCAT
>DASWFZ010000097.1:0-4874 GCA_036393975.1 bacterium
CGAAGGCGACCGCGCCGCACGGTGGCAACCGATGCTGGCGGCGCTGCGCGCGGTAGCGGGGGAAGCGCACCGGCGCGGGGTGCAGCTCGTGATGGAAAACCACAATCACGGCGGATTCGCGGCGACCGCATCCGACGTGCAAACGATCCTACGCGAGGTGGGGAGCCCAGCTTTAGGCTTACTGCTGGACACCGGAAACTATCTCGACGGGCTCCCGTCGATCGCCTCGACGGTGCACCTGGCCAAACATGTCCACGCCAAATTTACGAAGATCTCCTCCGATGGCCGGGATGCGCGCGTGGATCACGACCGGGTGTTCCCCTTGCTGCATGCGAGCGGCTACACGGGATGTGTGTCCATCGAGTATGAAGGTGAGGAGTCCGGAATGACAGCCGTGCCGCGCGCTATTGCGTACCTTCGCACCTTGCTGTGATCCCCGCAAGCATAGGTAGACGGCAGATCGCCGCTCATCCAGACGTATCGGAAACGACCGCGACCGCCTAGAAGCTTGCGGAATTCTGGAGCGCGTCGACGGGGGGCAGGCGACTGAGGCGCGGGGTGTCAATCTCTGTAACGCTCGTTCCGTCCGCGTAGAGCAGGATCCGCCGGAAGAACACGCTCAGGTGCTGCCCGTCGGTGGCCGGGTGTTGCCCGTCGGCGAAAACCTTGATCGCCCCCAGGCCGGGGCAGTCGACGGTGATCTCGAGGTAGTGTCCCAGATTAACGACCCGGCGGACCTGCCCCGGAACTCCGGAATCTCCCTCCACAAACATCACGTCCTCCGGCCGGAACGCCATCGTCACGGCCTGGCCGTCTGTCCAATTGCCGGACGCGGCCACTCCGACTCCGCCTGAGACGAATGCGCCTCGCGCGCGGGAGTACTGCGTCTGGACGAAATTCATCGCGCCGATGAAATCGGCAACGAAGAGGGCCTGGGGGCGGCGATACAGGGCGCTAGGGGTATCGACCTGCTGGACGACGCCCTTGTTCATGACGGCGATGCGGTCGGCAAGGGTGAGAGCTTCTTCCTGATCATGCGTGACGAACACGGTCGTGATCCCGACCTGACGCTGGAGTGTCTTCAGCTCTTCGCGCATGCGCACGCGCAAGCGCGCGTCCAGGTTGCTGAATGGTTCATCCAGTAGCAGGATCTTCGGCTCCAAGACTAGGGCCCGGGCGACCGCGACGCGCTGCTGTTCTCCCCCAGACAGCTGATGCGGCCACTTGCCTCCGGCCCCCGGCAGACCGACTAGGGCCAGCGTCTCAGTGACTTTCCGCTCGATCGTTGAGGGACTCAGGCGCCGGAGCCGGAGCCCGAAGGCAATGTTGTCTGTCACGGTCATGTGCGGCCAGAGATTGAACCGCTGGAACACCATCGCTGTGGGGCGCCGCTCGGGCGGCTGGCGGAGCACGCTAGTTCCGTCAATAAGGATATCCCCGGCATCGGGGGTAATGAACCCACCGATCATGCGCAGTGTGGTGGTCTTGCCGCATCCGGACGGGCCCAGCAGACACATCAGTTCCCCTTCAGAGACGTCCAGCGAGAAGTCGTGGACCGCGGCGGCAGCGGCGAACTGTTTGCTCAGGTGCACGAGCCGCAGGTCAGCCATGTCGGCCTTCACAGCGTGTACCCAGCGGCGAGGTAGCCCTGGCGCAGCAGGCGCTGGGCGAGAAGCAGCAGCACCAGTGAGGGCAACGTGAGGAGGATCGAGAACACTGCGCCCACGGGCTGGGGGTAGTTGAGGACCAGCGTGTACATCATCACCGGCATGGTGATGTAGTTGGGGCTGCCCACGATCAACGTTCCCTGAGCCTCATCGAACGCGGCGAGGAACGCAAACAACCCGGCGACCAAGAGCCCGGGCATGGCAATGGGGAGCGTGATCTGGAAGAAGGTCCGCAACCCTGAGGCGCCCACATCCCGCGCGGCTTCCTCCAAGCTGCGGTTGATCCCGCGGAAGGTGCCGGCGGGGATCCAAATCATGAACAGCAGCGTGCCGACCAGCTGGATGAGGACTACCCCCCAATAGGTCGTCATCAGGTGCAGCCGGTAAAACAAGGTCGCGATGCTGATGTAGAGGCCGATCTTCGGAAAGGAATTCGCGCTCAGAAACGACAGCAGCAGCGCCCGCCGCCCCGGAAACTGGAAGCGCGCGAACGCGTAGGCGGCAGGGAGGCAGATGACCGCCGACAACAGCGTGACGACGGGGGCGGTCACCAGGCTGTTCTGTATTGATGCCACGACGCTCCGGTTCCCGAAAACGACCGGCCACCACTTCAGGGAGAACTCGTCGGGCAGCAGCGCAGGGTAGAACCACTGGCCGGCAAAGGCCCATAAGATCAGGCTCAGCAGCGGGCCCAGGATGAAGACCGCGAGCCCGGCCAAAAAGAGCCAAGGAAGCGTGCGCCGAAACGCTCCGATCGACCAGAACCACAGCAGGCTGCCGACGCGCTCGCGCAGCGCTGACGCGACGGCGGTCACACAACACCCCGCTCTCGACGCGAGACGCCCACCACGTACGCCGCTCCCGCCAGCGCTGCGATCCCGAAGCTCAACGCCGCCATCGCGACGGAGACATCCGGGCGGAGATAGTTGCTGAAGTAGTTGGTCATGACGACGCTCATCATCTGGGGGGCGTTCCCGCCCACCAGGTAGGGAATGGTGAAGCTGCCCAGGATCCCGACGAACAACAAGCTGAGGGTGATGATTGTGGCCACGGCATTGAGCGGCAAGATGACGGCGCGAAAGGTCCTCACCGCACCGGCCCCCACGTCGCGGGCGCTGTCGATGAGGGCATCGTCGATCCCCTGCAGCCCTGCGAGCAGGACGAGCGTCGCAAAGGGGATGCTGGCCCAAACCTCCGTGAGCACAATGCCGACGGCGTTAAACACCAACGGCGGCATCTCCTCGACCCCCACGTAGTGGAGGAGCGTCGCCACGAACCCGTGGTTCTGCAGGAAGGTCACCATGGCGAACGAGGCAATCACCGTGGGGATGAACAGCGGGAGGATGAACAAGGCGCCCAGGAGCGTGCTCACCCGTCCCTGACTAAACCGCAAATAGAGGGCCAACGTATACGCCAAGACGAAGGTCGCCGCCGCCGACGCCAGCGTCACCAGCAGGGTAAACGCTACGCTGCGGTACAGCGAAACGGTATGGAGGATCTGCGCGTACCGGGCGAGGGAGTACACAACATGCCCATCCTGCTCCACGCGCAGTGTGCTCAGCACCGCCTGCGCAGCAGGCACCACGATGACAAAGACCAGCAGACAAAAAGGAGGGAGGACCAGGGCCAACCCGATCGCTCCCTCCCGAATCGATGATCTCACTGCCCGGAGCCGGCCACCTGTTCCTGCCACAGCCGCTTGGCGTCGGCCTGGTACTTGGCGTTAGGCAGCGGGTTGAAGTTCGTGGCGATGCCGGCGAACTTGTCCCGCATATCCTGGGGCATGTACTTCCACTGGATGCCCGGGTAGCCCGCGAGTTTGTTCACGACAATCGACTGAGCCTTCGATGTGAGCAGCCAGTTCAAGAACATCATCCCCGCGCCCTGGTGCATCGCGTGCGCCGGAATCGCGATCGCCGAGTCGCCGCCGGTGAACGGCGGTGAGACCTGGACGAGTTTGATCGACTTGGGCAGCAGCCCCTGGTCGAGGTAGCTCATGCCCAGGTCCGACCATACCGGGGCCATATAGATGTTCTCCCGTCCGAGCAGCTGCAACACGGCCACGTTCCCGTTGGGATAGAACCCGTTGTTGTAGATCGCGGGTTTGAGGGACCGTAGGAGCTCGAGGGCCGGCCTCCAGGCTGCCTCTTTATTCGCATCGTAGCCCAATCCCGTGAAGTCTGCGGAGTTCGCGTACTTGTAGAGGGCTACGTAGAGGAAGGCTTGACCCGAGCCGCACGTCTGCGGGTCGCAGTACGTGAACTTTCCGGGGTTCTTCTTGATCCACGCGATGATCTCGTCGTACGTCTTTGGGGGATCGGTGATGTACTTCGAGTTATAGGCCAGCACCACAGACGATCCCCGGTAGGGCAGTCCGAACCCCTGCGAGACGAGGACTTCAGGCCGCTGCAAATCGACCTTGGCGGAATTGGGCACGTTGTCCTTGGTAATCTGCGCCCAGATCCCCTCAGACGCGCTCTCCGCGATATAGGTCGGCTGAGTCTCGTAGAAGTCGACGTCGGTTTGCTGACCGGCCCGCTTGGCGGCGATGATCTTCGCCAGGATCGCGTCGGCCCCCTGACCGTGCGATAGGAAGACCATATTAGTCTTCACCGACGTGTCACGCTCAAACAGCGGCAGCAAATCCTTGTTGAACATGTCCTGGATGTTCGTGTCGCCGCTGATATACAAGTTGGCTGCTGTCATCTGCCCCCGGGCCGGCAGCCCCCACAGACCCAGGGCAAATACACAGACCACCGCCACAACGGCGATGGTCCTCGGAATGATCCGCCAGTTCCTCATCTATGCTCTCCCCCTCTTGGGATTGACGACAGTTTCCCTACACTCCACTATTCACTTCGATGATGACTACTGTTGGGCACGGTTCCTCTTCGCTGGACTATAGAGGCTTCCTCCTTGAAGAATGGCTCAAAAGTATCCGAGGGGTTTCTAAAGGTGCCGCGCGGGAAGGCTGCCAATATCCCTCGACATGACCAACCCTATGGGGATCACCGTCGGCAACACCGGCGATCTGGATAAGGAGTTAACTTTCTTCCACGATCTCGGATACGAGGCCGTCGAGCTGGCGCCGGACGCGTTCAACCTGTTGTTCTGCGGCGAACTCCACGCGCCGCTGGTGCATGACGTGGTCCCGGTGCTCAAACGTCACAAGTTCCGGTACACCGTGCACAGCCCGGCCGCGCTGGA
>DASWFZ010000098.1:0-61602 GCA_036393975.1 bacterium
CTGGAAAAACATCGCGTCCCAACTCGCGTCCAATGCGGCGGGGCTCCTCGTCTACCTTTTCCTGGTCCCGCTGGCCCTGGTAGGAATGCGTCGATATCGCTTCAGCCGGTTGTCCTGGCGAGGGATTCGATTTTCCTTTCGTGGGCGAGTGCGCGACTTTCTTAAACTCTTCCTCCGCGGCGCGATCTTCACGGGCCTCACGTTCGGTCTGTACACACCCTTCTTTCAGACGCAGCAACGGAAGTTCTTTTCCGAAAACACGTACTTCGGCAATGCGCGGTTTGCGTTTGACGGAAAGGGCAGCGACCTGTTCGGGCGGCTTCTTCTCTGCTTGGTGGGGGTGGGGACGGCGTTCGGCGTCGCAGCGGTTGTCGCCGCGGCGACGGTGGGCCAGTTTCGATTCTCCCGCCTCTCTGGGCGGCCAGACGAGATGAGCCAGGTGGTAGTCGCAGCCCTCCCGGGGTTTGCGGTTGCCGTTCTCGTGGCGGTCGTGGTGGTGTTCTGGTATCTGGCGTACCGCCACCGATACTACTGGAGTCATACGTCGTTCCAGGCAGCGCGATTTCGGTCTACGGTTACCGCCGGCAAGCTCCTGTGGCTGTGGGTCAGCAACCTCCTCTTAATCATCGTTACCCTGGGAATCGCGATCCCCTGGGTGCTCGCCCGAAATGTTCGATTCAACTTAGCCAACATCACACTGATCGGATCGTTGGATCTATCGAGCGTTGTGCAAGAAGCGCAGCAGGCCGGGGCGGGGGCGGAGAGTTTGGCAGGAATGCTGAATATCGATTTTGCCGGTTTCGATTTACCCTTCTAGACCGATCCCATGGCAGCGGATCCTAACCGAGAGTGGAGCGGCTGGTACTACGACGGCCGGACAGCGCAACGCACCCCCGTCGTGGTCCATCTGCAGCGCGAGGGTCTCACACTCATCCCCCGCGAGGGAGCCTCACGCTGGTGGCGATTCGCCGATATCCGTCAGACTCAGGGCAACCACCCCGGCGAGCCGATTCGCTTCGAGCACGGCAGCGATCCCGCGGAAGTACTAATCGTCTCTGATGGGGCGATTCTCGCCGCGATTCGGGAAATCGCGCCCCCGCGTGCCATGCGGGTCCACGTCCCTACCCGACGGACTGTGTGGACGGTCGCGACGGTGGGGACGGTGGTTGCGATCGTCGTCGTGTGGTGGCTCCTGTATGCCTGGGGGATTCCGGCGCTAGCCGATGCCGTGGCCGCACGTCTTCCGGTGGCGTGGGAGGAACAACTGGGCGCCACCGTCACCGATACCGTCGCCCCCCTGGAGCGGCGGTGCTCGCGGCCAGCGCAGTATGCCGCCCTGAAAGACATCCTCGGGAGATTGACGGCGTCAGGACCGTCCGCAGCCTACCGGTACACCCTGATTGTCACCACGGACGAAACCCCAAATGCGTTTGCGGCGCCGGGCGGCTTCGTCGTGGTGACCCGGGGTCTGCTCCGTGTGAGCGATCGTCCGGAAGAAGTCGCAGGCGTCATGGCCCACGAAATTCAACACGTCGTGCACCGCCATGGCACGAAGCTGCTGGTCCGCGAACTCTCTCTGCAAGCGCTGGTGAGCCTGGCAGCCGGCGATCTCCGCGGGCTGCGGTCCACGCTGGACGCGGCCCGCAGTCTGGGCGGCTTGCGCTACCGGCGTGCCGATGAGATGCTCGCGGATCACGACGCGGTCGGCCTGCTGGCGACCTCCCACGTCGATCCGCGCGGCTTGCAGCAGTTCTTCGAGAAGATCAAGCAGTCGTCCGCGATTCAGCTCCCCGCCTACCTGTCGACCCATCCCCCACTTGAGGAGCGCATCGCCGCCGTGAGCCGCCTCGTTGCATCGACCCCGGCCCAACCCATCCCTCTGTTGCCGGACTACCCCTGGACCGAGATCACGCAGATCTGCCAGTAAAAAGGGCGTCCCGGAGCTCCTTCCCGAAGGAGTTATAGTCCCCGGTGAGCTAAACACCCCTATTGCCAATCCACATATAGAGCCGAGCGTCCAAACTGACCGAGGGCACGGCGGCTGCTCCACGGTCTTCCTTTGACTCGTCATGCTCTTCTGAAATGAACGCCACTGGGGGAGTCAGGTTGACCGAAAGTCTATTCTGTTGACCTGCCCGAAGATTCTTGCTAGATGGCAGAGGTTAGCCGGTCACATGAAAGAAAGTACATCGAGTGAAGAAAGGGGATTGCAGATGAGAACGCGACGCCTTGTCTCGCTGATGATTCCCGTCTTCGTAGCGCTCTCCTCCGGAGCCTGGCCCGCCTCGGCCAGCCTGGATCCGGGGGTGGGCAACATTCCGCAGGGGACGCAGAGCGACACCACCTACGCAGATAGCTTCGCGGCCAACCACGTCACGAACGTCGACGCAACGACGGGGCAGGTCAGCTGCTACCGCCCCGAGGTGGAATACTTGGTCAACAACGGACCAAACGACGGGTACAGCGGTGAGTCGCTGTGCTCTCGTGCCACGACCGGCGAGGACACGGGGGCTGGCGGTCCCTATCCGACGCAGGTCGGCAGCAATCCCGGTTACCCTGCCCCCAGCCCCAAACTGGTCAAGGACCACTCCGAATCGGACATCCGGGTCGACCCGACAAACCCGAAGCACCTGATCGGCTCGGTCAAGTGGATCGTGAGCCCCGAGGGCTACAACCACGTCCTCGGCTTTTACGAGTCCTTCGACGGCGGCATGACATGGCCGATCCAGGGACACATCCCCGGCTACGAGGGCTGGACCGACAACACCGACCCGGTCGGAGCCTTCGACGGGTTTGGCAACTTCTACGAGCTCATCCTGCCCTACCAGTTCTTCTACAACAGCGATGGGTCACACAACTTCACCGTGGGTACGGTCCAGGAGCCCAACCCGGTCGTTCCGGCCGAGGTGATCTCGATCGCGGTCCGGCCCCATGGTTCCTCCACAGCCAGCCAGTGGATCACCACCCACGACGGCCATCCGGACTACGTGGCGACCTATGACAGCAAGGGCAACGAACCGGACAAACAGTGGATCACGATCGACACCAACCCGCATAGCCCGCACTACAACCGGGTCTACGCGATGTGGGTCGACTTCCACACCCTGACACCGGTGCCCTACGTGTCGTTCGCGGACGCGAACGCAGACGGGACCCACACCGACTGGTCGCCGCCGCAGGTGCTGCCTGTGACTCCGCATCACCCCCAGGGCGTGACCTACCTACTGCCGCACGTGGACCCGACCGGCGCCGTCTACACCACCCTTACCAACTTCAACCCCAAAAAGGGCTTCTGCTGCGTCTCGATCTTCGTCGACAAGTCGACCGACGGGGGTGTGACCTGGTCGGTGGTCGGGACGGCGGTCGCCAGCGCGACGCCGCCGCCGTTGATCTATCCCAACACTACCTTCCGGGATGGGATTGAGAATACGTTCGCTGTCGGAAATCAGCTCGACACCCAAGGCTTCTACCCGCTGTACGTGGCCTACGAGGACTTCAGCGCGGGTGTCGACAACGTGCTGCTGACAGCCTCCTACGACGGGGGCGCGACCTGGTCGAGCCCGATCCAGGTCAACGACAACCTGAGTCCGGTGGACGAGTTCCAGCCGAACCTGGCAGTCGCCGCGAACGGGACGGTGAGCGTCAACTTTTACGACCGGCGTCTCGCCTGCCCGGTCGCCGGAACGCTAGAGGCGGCCAACGCGGGGCTGGCGCGGGATCAGGTGAACCCGCACTACAGCGGAGCCCTGCCGCCCTACGGCGCGACCAACTACTGCGTCAACGCCAGCATCCAGTTCTATGGCCCTATGCTCAACCCGAAGGGCCACAACATCCGGCTCACGGCGCACACCTGGGATCCCCAGCTCAACGCCCCGCACCCCGCGAATGCTTTCAACAACGGCTACACTTTCATCGGCGACTACTTCGGCAACGACATCGGCCCGGGCGAGCACGGTAACTACATCGACTACTCGACCTTCACTAGCACCTATAACGATGGCACTAACCCGGAAAACCGGCAGCAACAGGTGGTGGCCACGGTGGCTGTACCGTAGCCGACTGACAGACGGAATCAGCCGCAGGCGTTCGGCGGATAGCTTGTGTCGCGGATCGGCGCCACCGGGCCCTGGTGGCGCCGAATCAGATCCACCTATCAGGTGACGGGCGAAGGACCCGCCGATCTGTTCCTCTGTTGTCGTACTATCCCTGGGCCGAGATCACGCAGGTCTGCCAATGAGAGACGTTCGGGCGTCCCTCACGCCGCGGTGAGCCAGTAACTCAGTCTTCAATCCCCATCACTGAAGTAGACGCCGATACAGCCGTTCGGGCAGCTGAAGCTGCCGGTGGTGCTGCCCGGCGGCAGCGGCACGAAGACATGGTTATTTGCTCGATTCGCCGCGACCGAGTGAACGCCGTGCGACCCCGTGGGGACGGTGCCGAGCAGCATATTCGTCGCGGCGTCGATAATGCCCAGGACCGGCCCCGGCGTATTGTTTCGCGCGGCCAGATAGTAATTGCCATCACCCGGGTTGAACCAGACCTGGTCGGAGCCACCCACCAGCGTGGTCGAAGCCACGATCGCGCCCGTCCGCGCATTCACGACCAGCGTTTCCTGCGTCTGGCACCCGACGATGAGGTGCTGGTGAGGTGTGAGAGCCAGGCCCCCGCCCTCACAGGTGCCGATATGGAGCTTATTCGTGACTGTCCTCGTCCGGGGATCGATCTGCGCAATGTAGCTATCGCCACCGGTGTTGGGAACGTTTAAGTAGAACCGGCGGGTCGCCGGATCCCAGACCGACTGCTCCAGACCGTTGTCCGCATCGGCAAACACGAGCGTCCCGAGGACCGTACGGGTGTCGGTCGAGATGAAGGTCAGGTAAGGGGGGGTGTCGGCGTCGTTTGCCACCACCAGGATGTGATCATCCGGATCAAAAGCCATCTCGTCGGCGCGCGCCTGGCCGCCCGTGGAGATGGTGGCCACAATCTCAGGTGGAGTGGCCTTGAGGTCGATGACCTTAACGGTGCTGCACGGCGGGGCGGAGCACACTGGATTGTTACTCGGCCCGTCACCCACCCACAGCTCATGGAGGCTGTGGATGACGAGGATCCCGTTGGGACCCGAGGTGTCATTGTTCCCCGAGAAGCCGACAAAGTGACCGTGGGCCAGCGTCTGGACGAAAGTGTCAGTTCGCGCATCGATGACGTCGATCTGCTTGTTGGTCCGATCGGCTAGGTAGTAGGTCTGGGACGGTTCATCGACCCAGCTGATATCGAACCTTTGCACTTTTTCGCTGTTGGGCAACTTGATTACGGCTTTCAGCCCGAAGTTCTTGACGCTGTCCGCGTCGCCAGCGCGGCCTGGTCCGGCACTAACGAGAAAGGCAGTGATGACAAGAACCACACACAGTGCGAGAGAGCAATTCCGCATCATGGCAAAACCTCCCCCAAGGCTAGAATGACTGTGGCACTAATCGCCCTATTGTGTGCACACCCGGACGTTTTGGCTTGTTCTCGTGGTGCGTGCTATATCCTGCACACCGCACGTCGTTCCCATGGACACGCAAGGGACGGCGACCCACGCAACGTCCGTCGTGTGGAACCCGTCGGGCGACGCTGCGGCGAGGGACGAATGGGCCCCAGCGTCCGGAGAGGACCGGAAAAATTGCCGCTGTCCTGGCGGAGACGAACCAAGAAACCATAGTGTTGCGAGGCCCAAGCGTTAGGCGTGGGTTTCCTTTTGTTAGAATCAATGTTACTCGGCGATTGCAACCAAGGGGCCCGCGGTTTCTAGCAAGCCCTGATGCTCTTCAAACAACATCACCTCTACGCAATTACTCTCGAATGCCCTAATTGAGGTATTTTTGGACGAGAATGTTGCCCGGCCCGAAGTGTACCACCCACCTCGATCTACCTGACACGGGAATCGTAAAGGAAGCTAGCGAGCCAGGATCAATCCGCAATGCGCCTAGCCTCGACGCTGAGCCGATAGCATCCGCCTGAATGCCCTTACGGGGCACACTCCGCAAGCGTCAGGGAAAGCAGAGACTTACGAGGCATGATGACGCCGGTGGTAATGCGTGAGCGGCTTGCGATGTGCAACAAATCTGACCCAAGTCAGCTGGGGGTGGTTCCCTACTTCACCCCGATCTTTTTCGCGACTGTGGGGTTGAGCGCGTAGACGCCCACCACCTCGCCTCTGGCGACCACATGGCCCTGCATGGCCTTTAACACATCGGGGCCGGTGAACTTTCCCGAGAGCCCGAGGTGCGGCACGTTCAGCGCGTACACAGCGAAGTGGTAATGATGGGGGATCGCATCGTTCCACGGCGGGCACGGACCGTCATAACCACCATAATCTCCTGCCATCTGAGCATCGCCGGCAAACCAGTTGGTGTAGTCGTTCACTCCGCGAACCCCGTACTGCGCGGGACCCGGCGCTTTGCCGCGGGGGGTGACCCCGTCGGAGTCAGCCCCAGGGGGCAACGCGGTTACGCTTGCCGGAATGTCGACGAGAATCCAGTGGTAGAAGGAGACGCGCTTTACGCTGGCGGGAACGACCTTGCCCTCCTTATTCACGTTCTCCCCTGAAGATGGGACGTCGGGATCGAACATCACGATCGCGTAGGATGCCGTTCCGGCCGGCCCTTTCGACCACTGGATCGCCGGACTCTTGTTGAGACCCAACGCCACATGTCCTGTCTTGGCGGGAATGCAAAATGCGAAGTCGCGTGGGATAGCCTTGCCCGGAGTGATCCCACGTACGGTCACTTTGAGAGACGCTACTCCTGCCGCAGTCACCATCGTCTCCCCCGCCCATAGCACAAGACTAAAAATGGCCACCAGGGCCACACCCTGCGATGTCCAGTTCTTTTGCGGCAACATGGCCGACTCTCCTCCTCCGAGAGCACCGTTCGAGCGCGTAGCCTGCAAGCGCCAGCGGGTGGGGCAACGCCTACGGTGAACAATTTCCCCGATCAGTACTTCACGACACGCGCCCCAATCCCCGCTCTCGGTAACCGGGCCCGGGCGTTTTGCCCGACGTCGCGGTGGTTTTTGCTAGAATGAGTCCTGCGGGGCCCGTAGCTCAGTGGACAGAGCAGGGGACTCCTAAGCCTCTGGTCGGGGGTTCGATTCCCTCCGGGCCCGCCAAATCTATCACGGGTTTCGGCGCTCCCGTCTCTCCGAACGGCTTCGTTTTGGGGCGCAGGGATGTTGCGAGGAGACGAATCCACCGCCAGAAGCCGAGAGCATGGGTGGCGGCAGAATCTAGTAGTAGCGGGAGTCTTCGACAGTCTCGGCGACAAGCCGGCCGTGGCTAATTACGTAGCGGGGAGGACGATGTACGCGGAGTGCCTCATGGACTGTGTCCCCCTGGAGGACTACCAGGTGGGCGACCCTGCCGACCGCCACACCGTAGTCGCGGAGTCCCAGCATCTGTGCCGGCAGGTCCGTGATCATGTCGAAAAGCATATCCATCTGCGCAAAGGTCGGTGTCCCGAGGATGTGCGAGGCAAGAAACGCAACCTCGATCAGATTGTGCTGCCCGTAAGGGTAGTAGGCATCCACGATGTCGTCCTGCCCCAAAGCCACGGGGATGCCCGCTTCCACAAGTTCCTTGACTCTAAGGTGGTGAGACCCGGTGTGCGGGTTGGTGACGAACCGCATCCCAGCCCGTTGGACAAGAGCAATCAGCCGTCTGAAATATGGCTCCGGGTATACCGCCATCGCGCGTGCGTGACAGGCAGTGATTCTCCCCAGCCAACCTATCCGGATCGCCGCCTCAGCCAGCATCTGTGTCGTTCGCAGTCCTGGGTCGCCTGCATCGTCGACGAGCATGGCCACGTCACGATCGTACGTCTTCGCGAGGCCAAGCATGCGTTCGACGTGCTCCTGCGCCTCGGAGTCAGTGTGCTCAGTCCACGGTATACCGCCGACCACGTCGGCCCCCAGCTCGACCGCCTCGCGCACGTAGTCTTCGGCCCCAGGGTCGCGGAGCAGCCCATCCTGCGGGAACGCTACGACGCGCACGTCCACGATCCCGCGCAGTTCATCCCGTAGCCGCAGTAGGGCCTTGACGGCTTCAAGACGCGCACGGGTGTCTGTATCGGCGAATGCCTGCACGTGCGTCACGCCGTGTTTCAGCCCATCGAGAATAGCCCGACGGGCGTTCTCGTAGATCCAGGATTCTTGGTACTTCTCCTTTAGGGACGAGGCCAGTTCAATCGCCATCATGGCCTCTCCCTTTCCGCCCGCCGTGTACCGTCGGACGGCCTGGTCGCCGATCATTGGAAGCGTATACACCTTACAGAGGTGGAGGTGCGCATCGACGAACGAACCGGTGAGAAGGTTGCCGTCCCCTTCGAGTTCCTTCCGGCCCTGCAAGGGTTCTGGTGAGATGGCCGCGATACGCCCCTCGCGGACGCCGACATTCACGACGCCGTCGGGATGACGCCTGAGCCGGACCCCCTGGACAACCAGATCGTGCTCCAACGCACCTACCTCGTCTGCTAAGCGCGATCTAGGATACGAACAGCCGCGAGCGCCGATCCCGTGGCCGCACGATCCTGCCCCTTTCAGGTGTCCGCGACGCTATAGGCGTAGTCAACGATGCTTCGACCACAGTGAGGATCTTCCCGTCCTCCACGCACGATGCCTCCATCGATAACGACTGTCCGGGACGTGCACGGGTGCGCGCTGTGGGGAACCGCGATGACCAGATTGGCCGGCTCCCTTCTCTCGATCGACCCCACTTGCTCGCATGCCAGGTCGAGTCCTCGACCGAAAAGGCGCTTCCGCCCCTGTGAACGGTGGCCGTCCAGGTTCGTTTTCAGCTTGACATGCTGGGACAAACCGTAGTATAGGATACTCAGTACCCTAAGAATCCTATGCTGGATGGTAATCCATGCTCCACTGTGGGTCGGAGACCTAGGGTGCCCTCGAAGGACGCAACCATCTTCACGCCCCTTGATCCCACGAAGCCGATTCATGAGCAAATCCGTCTGGCGATCGCGAGAAGCATTGAATCCGGAGCATTGAAGCCTGGCGACAAGCTGCCTTCGGAGGCTGAGCTCCAGCGTGCCTACAAGGTCTCAAGGACCCCTGTCCGCCAAGCCCTTACGGCCCTCGAGGCAGCCGACCTAATTTACAGCGCTCAGGGCCGGGGGTCGTTCGTCAGGCGCCCGATGATTGTTGGGAGGTTCGGCGCTCTGATCAGCTTCGGAGATGAGCTCAGGGATGAAGGTCACGCGGTTGAAGCCAAGACGCTCTCGGTGAACATGACTACGGCCGACGAAGCCGTCGCTCCTGCGCTCGACTTGGCCTTCGGAGAAGCTGTCATTGCGCTGCGACGCCTTTTCCTTGTTGATGGGGAGCCTATGGCGCTTTTCGATCACCGTATTCGGCCCGTCATCTCGCTTCAGGTTCTAGAGCGCGGAGGCGATTTCTTGTCCCTAAATAGCCTCCTCAGCCAGCAAGGGTTTGCGCCGGCTGAAGCCATGCAAACCATCGGGGCGACCAGCGTGACGACGGAGGAAGCGGGCCTCTTGGGTGTTGACGAAGGCACGCCTAGCCTCCTCGTCAAGCAGACTTCGTTCACTGCCGCCGGGATGCCGGTGTCATATGCTCAATTCCTGGTGCGGGCGGACCGCTACGAGTACCGAGTCCATCTGGGGAGGCGGGCCCCGCTGGCGGCGGAATAGCGCGCTCGAATTGAATCAGGCCAGATCGTGGCGGACCCTTGTAACGCAGCGGGTGCGACCGTGAGGACGGGAGACTGAGATGGCAGAGACTGGACTCTTTGCTTCCATCCAGCGCGCTGACGCGCGTCTCGACAAATACGGCATTCCTCTCGAAAAGAACCTACTTGTTCCCTTGAACCTCTTTGACAAGGCGCACTGCGTCATGCTCTACGAGCAGAACATCGTCTCGAAGGAGGCCGCCGCCGCCATATTGAGGTCCCTCAAGAAGGTTGATGAACGAGGCGTGGAGGGGTTCCCCTGGGGCAAAGGCGACCTGTGGCCGCAGAAGGAACGCTTTGTCATCGACGACATAGGTGAAGATACTGGGGGGCGCCTCCATACCGGACGAAGCCGACAGGATGTGGGCGTCACCGTGAACCGCCTGTACCTAAGAACCAGAGTGCTGGACATGGCGGAGCTCCTCAACGACTTCAGGGATGTGCTCCTGGATCAGGCGAGCCAGCACGTCGAAACGGTCATGCCCTGTTACACCTGGATGCAGCACGCGCAGACGACCACCTTCGCTCATTACCTCCTAGGGTGTGCCTTTGCGATGGAGCGGAATTTCCAGAGGATTGCGCGCGCGTACGGGTTGACGAACATGAGCCCGGCGGGAGCTGCCCTTCAAACCGGGACCTCCCATCCAATCGACAGGCAGCGGGTGGCAGATCTCTTGGGTTTCGACGGCGTGATCCGGAACACGCGCGACGCGGCGATGAACTATGACTACCTGGGCGAGATCATGGTTGCCGCCTCGTTCACAGTAGGGGATCTGGTGCGTCTGATCGAGGATTTTGCGGTGTGGCACTCTGCGGAGTTCGACATGATCTCTCTCGACGACGCCTGGTGCGGTACCAGCTCGATCATGCCGCAGAAGCGAAACCCCACTCCTCTAATGCTCGTCCGAGGCAAGGCTTCCCGGGTTTTCGCTCGCGCCAACCAGGCTTTCAGCACTATGGAGGGCCCCTGCTTTGGACCCCCTGGACCGTTCTTCCTCCGAAGTGATACCAACGATGTCATCGAGGAGTTCCTCGGCATCTTCACGATGGCGGCGGGGTTCGTGTCCACGCTCCGAGTCAAGGCGGAGGTAATGCGGAAACGGGCGGGCGTCCATTGGGCGCAGGCCACCGACCTGGCGGACACGATTGTCAAGGACAAGGGTCTCTCATTCAGGAGCGCGCATCACGTCGTTGCGGAAGTCGTATCAATGGCGGAGGCGGCCGGCAAACATCCGGTGGATGTCGACTCCGAAATGATCGACCAAGCAGCAGTGAAGGTCCTCAAGAGACGGCTCGGGTTGAGCGAGGACGCGATCAAGAATGCACTCGATCCATCCCGGAGCGTGAGAATCCGAACCGTCTACGGAGGCACGTCGCCCGACGATGTCGGCGGTCAGATCGAAGAGGCGCACCGGCAACTGACCGCGGATGCAAAACAGACCGAGGCATGGAAGGGCAGACTCGCACAGGCGCAGAGGGACCTCGATGAGACCGTCAAGAGAGTGTTAGGCGCATAGTGGAAGTGCAGTCAGGTCGCTGACCTCGTAGTCAGCGAGGAGGAGCGTGGGGATGAGAATCGTTGATCTAAGCCATGAAGTCTACAATGGAATGCAGCAAATATTCGCTGGCCCAATCCCGAGCATTTTCGATAACAACGTCAGGATATTCGAGAATTTTCAGGCCGTGAGCGATGCCTGCGTACTGCAGAATCACCTGGGTACCCACATCGACGCGCCGCGCCACTACAACCCCAAGGGGGGGAGGGCCGTCCACGAGGTCCCGCTCGAACAGCTCATCACTGAGACAGTTGTGCTCGACCTTACTGCAAAGCCCGGCCGTTCGGCGATCACCGCCGACGACCTCGACCGGGCCCTTCGGAAGACCGGCGAGACGATTCATGAAGGCGACGGCGTGATTATCCACGTCGGGGGCGGTGCGAAGTACCGCACTTGGCAGGGCCAGAACTGGCGCGATTCTGAATACGCGAATACCCCGTACTTGAGTGAAGATGCCGTGCAGTGGCTCCTCGCCAGAAAGATCAGCATCCTCGGCATCGACGCCTTGGCACCCGATTGGGAGGAGGGCTATCGTCCCGCCCATCAGATCCTACTGCGGGACAACAACATCCCCATTATCGAGAATCTTTGCAACCTCGACCAACTCTCCCGGCCGCGCATCACCTTCATCGCTCTCCCACCCAAGGTCGTAGGAGCCAGTGGGTTCCTCGTTCGGGCGGTCGCTATTGAGAAATGAAGGCACGACGTAACGCAAGCGCAGGAGCGCTTCGAGGGGGAAGCTTACGAAAATCGTCGGAACCCAACGATGTCTTCGGGGAGGAGTGACAATGTGGAGAGATAGGAAATTATCGCGATGGACCGCCGTTTCGTGTGCCGCAACTCTCATAGCGCTGACCGCGCTCTATGCCTTACCAGCCCAACCTGGGCCCAGTCGACCAGTTCTAAGGTTGGCCCCGGAGGCAGGACTATCGGGGCTGGATCCGCAAAGCGGCAAAGCGATCATCGACATCATCGTCGCAAGTCAAATCTACGACACCTTGGCCGGTCAGGACAGCGCCGGAAGGCGCATCCCTGCGCTGGCCACCGGCTGGAAGAGCGTGGATCCCACGACTTGGGAGCTGACCCTCCGAAAGGGCGTCACCTTTCACGATGGGACGCCGTTCGACGCTGCCGCAGTCAAATTCAACATCGACCGCGCCGTTGACCCCACGCGGGCCGGACGATCTATGTTGTTCCAGCCATACATCGAGGGGGCGGAGGTCGTCGACAACTATACGGTGAGTATCAAGACACGTGGCCAGATCCCTTACCTCCCTTACATCCTGGGGTATGGGTTCCTCGGGATTGTGAGCCCGAAGGCGGCGAGTGGCACCGGGGTCGACTTGGCGAGAAATCCTGTCGGCACGGGACCGTTCAAATTCACCAAGTGGGTGGAGAGAGAGTACGTCGAGATGGTCGCCAACGACGGCTACTGGGGTGGACAGCCCAAGATCGCCGGCATTACCTGGAAGCTCATTCCATCTGAAAGTGCCAGGGTGCTCGCCCTCCAGTCTGGAGAGGTGGACGCCATCGCCAACCCTCTGTCCGAGTTGATACCACAGCTGGTGAACACCGGAAGGTTTCGGCTGATCAAGTCTGAGGCCAATGCTGTCGTCGGCATCTGGCTCAACCCCGAAGTGAAGGCCCTGAGCGACGTTCGTGTGCGCAGGGCCATCCATCACGCGATCAACCAGCAGGCCATTCTCGAGAACATCATTAGGGGCGTTGCACGGCCAGCTTACCAAATTCTGGGGCCGTCGGTCTTTGGCATGTTTGCTGAAGCCCAGATTCCCAAGGGAGGCTTCTATCCCTACGACCCCAACAAAAGCAAGCAACTGCTGGCCGAGGCGGGTTGGAAGGATTCGGATGGCGACGGGCTGGTTCACCAGGGTGGTCAGAAACTGACAGTCACGGTGCAGACTCCAGACGGTCGATACCTGAAGGACCGACAAATCGCGGAGGCTACCACGGCCTACCTGCGGGCGGTCGGGATAGACGCCAACCTGCGGGTCGTAGAATTCCCCACGCACTCCACAGCCGTCACACAGCACCGCGTGGAGATCTTCGTCCTAAGCTGGGGCTTTCCAACAGGATATCCTGAGCCCGGCTTCTACTCCGTCTTCCACAGCTCAAAGGACGGCGGTCCAGCGGTCTGGGCGCAGTGGAAGAACTCGGAGGCCGACGCCATGATGGATCAGGCGCTGGTCGAACCGAGCGCGAGCCTGCGGCAGGAGCTTTACCGAAGGGTGATGCGCCTAGCGATGGACCAGGCGATTATCAAGCCGCTCTACTGGAAGCCGATCCTTTGGCTTGCCTCGACATCGGTGAACAACCTCAACTTCATGACGACCGAAGAACCGGTCAAGCTGGTCAACACGGAGGTGAAGAAGTGAAAGAGCCACGGGCGGCCGCTCGGCGGAATGGCATGCCCGGTTAACATAAACTAGTGGGTGGCGACTCATTGTGCCAGGGCACCGCGGCGGCAGGAACCGCGTCGATCCGGCACGCCGATTGACGAGAGGTTTTCGAGAAGGACGGATGTTCACCTATGGCGCCTCTCCTGAGGTTCGTCGCAGGCAAGATCCTCACGCCGCTAGCCCTGCTTCTTCCGATCTCGCTCTTCGTTGTCATCGCTTTCAGCTTTGTCCCGGGCGACCCGGCGCAGCAGCTCCTAGGGCATAGTTGGACACCAGAAGCTGGAAAGGCCCTACGAGAACGTCTGGGTCTCAACGATCCCATCCTCGTCCAGTATGCTCGTTTCCTATGGAACGCGGCCCATGGGGACCTCGGCAAGTCCTACATGACCAGCCTGCCGGTGGTGCAAGCGGTCAGCAGCGCGCTCAGCAACTCCCTTCAACTTGCGGGGACGGCGCTGGTAATTACAGTCGCATGCGGACTGTCCTTGGGGACCCTGGCGGCATTACGCAAGAACTCTTGGCTCGATCTCTTGAGCCGGGTAATCACGATTAGTTTCTCTTCGGTACCCGTATTTGTAGTCGGCATCGTGCTGATATACATCTTCGCAGCACGCCTGCACATCTTGCCCAGTGGAGGAAGAGGAGAACTAAAGCATCTGCTGCTACCCGCCTTCGCGCTGTCCTTCTTCTCTATGGCCGGGTTCATCAGGATGACCCGAGCGACGGTTCTGGAAGTGCTCCGTCAAGACTACATCAAAGCGGCGCGCTCGCGCGGCATCTCCTCCCGGAAGATCATTCTGCGATACGTTCTGCGAAACGCCGCGATCCCCTTGATTACCCTCGGGGGGCTGTACGCGGGGGCCATGATCGGAACAGCCGTTGTGACGGAGTACATCTTTGCTTGGCCGGGGTTGGGAACGCTCACGATCACGGCGATACAGTCGAGAGATATTCCCACGATTCAGGGAGGCATCTTGGCAACGGCCGGCACGTACATCATGCTCAACGGCGTCCTCGATCTTCTCTACGGAGTGATCGACCCTCGGACTCGCGCGGGGTGACCGGCGGGAATTCGACATGGTATCCATCGCGCTCACACCGATCCGCACACGCAAGATCACAACCATTGCTCTCTCGATGTTGACCGTCATCGCCCTGCTGGCGGTGTTGGCCCCGATTCTTCCGCTAGCGCGACCGACGGAGCAGAACCTCTCCGAATATCTCCTTCCGCCTAGTCGGCACCATTGGTTCGGTACAGACGATCTGGGTCGCGACATATTTAGCCGGACCGTATGGGGAGCCCGACTCTCCCTGATCGCCGGGACGGTCCCAGTACTCCTGGCGCTGGCGGTAGGTCTGATTCTGGGTCTGCTGGCCGCGTACTATGGGGGAGTCCTTGAGCAAGTGATCATGCGCCTGACTGACTTCTTGCTCTCCATTCCATACTTCTTGATCGCGCTAATCGTCGTCTCGGTGCTCGGTCCGGGGCTGGTCAACGCGATGGTCGCCATCGCCATTGGACTGCTCCCGTCGTTCATGCGGCTCTCCCGCGCCTCGGCCCTTGTTGCCCGTGGCGCGCCGTATGTGTTGGCGGCTCACAGTATGGGCATGGTCGCCGGCCGCATCATGTTCATCCACATTCTGCCCAACATCGTCTCGCCGCTGGTAGTATTTTCGGCGATCAAAGTCGGCGAGTCCATCCTTGCCGCCGCTGCGCTGAGCTTTCTAGGTCTGGGGGCGCAGCCCCCGACACCCGAATGGGGGCTGATGCTGACTAACGCCAGGGAGCTCGTCCTCTCGGCGCCCCATGCGGTCATCTTCCCGAGCATCGCCCTGTCGGCTACGGTGCTGGCTTTCAACCTGCTTGCCGACGAGCTGAGAGATCAGCTGGATCCTCGGTATCGGTACTGAGAGGACGGGACAGCGTGAGCCTCCGCATCCGACGCCTTACCGTCCAGTTCCTCCTCGGGAGCCAGATCGTGCGAGCGGTCGACGGGGTCGATCTGGACATCCAGCCCGGCCGCGTGCTGGGGATCGTCGGTGAATCGGGCTCCGGGAAGTCGACCCTGGCCCTGTCCATGCTCCGATTGATCGACCCCCCGGGACGGATTGTCGACGGTGAGATTCTCTTCGAAGGAGTGAACTTGCTCACAATCGCTGAGGCTGAGATTCAGGCGATAAGAGGCCGCAGAATCGGGCTCGTCCTGCAGAACCCTGCCACCGCGCTCAATCCGATAATGACCGTCGGCGACCACATCGTAGAGACGATCCAGGAGCGGTTGGGACTCGACCGGCGAGAGTCTCGAACTCAGGCCATCGAGATGCTGAGAATCGTATACCTAGCCGACCAGGAGGATCTATTGGGGAAATACCCACACCAGCTCAGCGGAGGGATGAAGCAGCGGGTGATGATTGCCCTGGCCATGGTGGGAGAACCAGCGGTGCTGATCGCAGATGAGCCCACGAGCGCTCTGGACGTGGCGACACAAGCCCAGATCCTGCGGCTGCTTCGGGAGCTGAACGAGAAGCACAACACCACAGTCATCCTGATCACGCACAACCTGGGCGCCGCCGCCGACATCTGCGACGACGTCGCCGTCATGTACGCAGGGCGCGTCGTGGAGATGGCCGATGTCTTCTCGCTGTTCGACCATCCCGACCATCCTTACACACAGGGGCTACTCCGGGCGGTACCCAAGATCAACGACCCGACCTTCCCCAGCGGAATCCCAGGTGACTACACACTTCAGTCCCGGCCCAGTCGTGGGTGTGTGTTCTCACCTAGATGTGCATTCGCGATGGAGATCTGCAGAGAAAAGGACCCGCCGGGTTTTGTGACGGCATCCTCGAGGAAGGTTTACTGTTTCCTTTTTGGCGAGGGGACGCGCGATGGATGAGATCCTCCTCCGCGTGGAGGGTCTGACGAAGCATTTCCCCGTGGGAGGCTCGTTCCTCTCGCCTGGTCGCTCCCACACCGCGGCCGTGGACAATGTCAGCTTCGAGGTGAGCCGCCGATCGACGCTCGGGCTCGTCGGCGAATCAGGCTCTGGAAAGTCAACGCTGGGGCTGTTGATCCTCCGATTGATGAAACCAACAGCCGGCAGAGTTTGCTTCAGTGATCAGGACATCTTTGCACTGGACCGGCGAGCGATGCTTCGTCTGCGGCCTTCAATGCAGATGATCTTTCAGGATCCCGACTCGTCACTGAACCCTCGCAAAACCATAGGCTGGACGCTATCTGAGCCTCTAATCGTCCACCGGATGTTCAAAGGGAAGGCTGTGATGAGGCGGATCCTGGAGGCGCTGGAGCAGGTAGGGTTGGGGGGCGAGTATCTTGGCCGCTTCCCCCACGAACTGAGTGGGGGGCAGCGGCAGAGGGTGGCCATCGCCCGGGCGCTCGTGATGAAACCGGAATTCATCGTGTTCGACGAGCCGACATCAGCGCTGGACGTCTCCGTACAAGCGAAGGTCCTCGAGCTTATTCGGGGGGTCAAGGCCGAAATGGACCTGACGTGCATCTTCATTTCGCACGACCTGAGTGTCGTCAGGCACCTCTGTGACGAGATCGCTGTGATGTATCTCGGTCGTATTGTGGAGAAGGCGCCGACAGAAGCGCTCTTCGCGTCGCCTCGTCATCCCTATACTCAGGCCCTGCTATCATCGATTCCGAGCGCCGACCCTCACAAACGGAATTTGGCCAAGAATGCAGCCATGATCGGGGAGCCCCCAAGTCGTCTCCACAGGCCTCCGGGGTGCGCCTTTCATCCTCGCTGTCCCTATGCCATGGATCACTGCCGAGTCGTGGAGCCGCAATTGCACCTGGTCTCCGCAGGTCACGCCGCAGCCTGCCATCTCTATCCCGATTCTTGATTAGTGGAATTGGTTCGTTCAAAACGGATCGTTTCAACTTTGATGTCCTTACGACCGCTCGACTAAGCCTCGCAGTCTTGTCTACCAGATGCCACCGAACCCGGCCAAACCAAGGACGCGTGCTCAGGCTGCCTACTAAGGGGTCGGAATCCCAACAGGACGCGGTTCAGCAACATCATCTGATCTCACGGGTACTCGTTGGAGAGTTCTCCTAAGCTCCTGGTCGGGGGTTCGATTCCCTCCGGGCCCGCCAACCCGCATCAGGACTGCGTTTTCGCAATTTCGGCTCCTCCAGAATCCCTACAAAAAGCCCCTGCTCACCCGCTCCGGGAGGCCATGCAACCGTTAGTGCTGACGAAGCAGGTCGCGGGCTTCACGTCCACCACGCTGAAGGCGTACCGCGCTGGTGGCTGAATCAGCTTGCAGCCTCCACCAGCGAGCCCGCTGCTCTGACGGTGCGCAGCTTCTTTGCCAACCTCCAGTCGCGGGGACTGTCTGCGAGCCGACAGCACCAAGCCTACCGCTCGCTCAAGACGTTCTTCCGCTGGTGCGTCTAGACCGAGACACTCCGCACCGACCCGCTGCGTAGCTTCTCCATGCGCACGCCGAAGACGCCGCCCCAGGTCCCTACCGACGACGAGCTGCGTGCCGTGCTCACCGCCTGTCTCGACACTCTCTGGCTGCGCGAAGGCATGGGGCTCGATGAAGTCCGTCGCTGTTGGGCTATGAGAGCCTGAACACGACGCTACTCGTCCCTCGTCGGCACGGACCTGCAGCGACCGCCCCGGAAGCGGTCGGCCATCGAGCGCTTGCGGCTGGAGTGATCGTCAGGTGAACGAGCCGGATGCGAAGTTCAGGAGGGAGGACGAGGTGTTCTTCGGCCCCGCGGGCCGGCGTAAAGCAAATCACATCCCGCTGCTTGCGCCTTGGGGACCTGCAGCGGCGTGACGAACGCTTCCCGGATCCGGACATTCGGCCCGGTAGCCAGGACGGCCAACAAGCATGGGCCTAATTTGGTCCCAAGCCTGCACCGGCCGGCACTTGTGCGTCTCACCCTCACGGGTCCCTCGGGGTAGGGCTCAGGCTAAACTGCTCGAGGATCCGGTGCGCGAGCGCGACGAGCGCCGCCACGGGGAGCAGTGATAGCGTGAGCGCCGCCGCGGCGTTGGACCATTCCAGTTCGCGCTCATACGTGTAGAAGTCGCTTAGAGCCACCGGGATGGTCTTGACGTGATTCAGGGTAAGCGCCGTGGGCACCAGGAAGAGGTTCCAGTCGAGCACAAATACCAGCACGGCTGTGGCGGCGAGCCCCGGCGCCGCAGCGGGCAGGACGACCTTCCACACGATCTGGAAGAGCCGCGCTCCCTCCAGCTGTGCGATCTCCTCCAGCGACCTCGGCACCTGCTCCAGGTACCCATAGAGGATGTAAACCGCAAGCGGGGCGTACACTGCTGCTGATGCCAGGGCGACCCCGGCAAACGTGTCGCGGAGATGCCACTCGCGGGTGAAGTCGCTGAGCGGGATCACGTACGCCATCGCCGGCAGGCTGGCAAAGACCAGAAAGCTCTGTACGACCGCGCGTGTGCCCCTGAAGCGCCACCGCGCTAGGCTGTATGCGGCGAGGAAGGCGGTCCCAACCGTCAAGAGCGTGGCCGTGATCGACACGATGAGGCTCGTCGCGTACACTCGCGGGAAGCCGGGCACTTGGGTCATGACCTCCGCATAACTCTGTGCCGATGGCGGGAGCGTCCACGCGGGGGGCCATCCATTCGCCTCAGGTTTGATCTCAAACGAGGCCAGGAGAGTCCAGATGAGCGGAACAATCAGCGCGAAGAGAACCACGCCCAGGAGCACCCGTCGGCCCCAGGCGTCTCTCCGCCGTTGAGCCCGCCAGCCGGCAGAGCGTTCCCTCATCGCTCCGCCGTGGGGCGTACCAGAGCCAGGTACCCGAGTCCCAGGGGGATGGTGGCCACGACGATCAGCCAGGCCGACGCCACACCGAACGGCCAGTTATACGCGCGGAACGCCTGCTGGAAGCTGTAGAGAGCTGGCGTCAGAGTCTCGGACCCCGGGCCGCCCCCAGTCAGCACGAGCACGCTGTCAAACGTGCCGAGCGTGTCACCGAGGAACAGCAGGGTAACCGTGAAGAGGAGCGGCCGCAGCGGGGGAAAGAGAATGTGGCGGATCCGGCTTCCGAGGGGGATGCCGTCGAGCATCGCGTGTTCCCACTGATCAGGCGGGACGGCCAGGACCCCCGGCAAGAGCAGGAAACTGGCCAGAGGGGCCTTCCGCCAGATCTCTGTCGCGATCACAGCCGCGAGTGCCCACCTGGGAAGGGCGAGCGGCGAAGGCATCGGCGGCTGTTGGAACCACGCCGCCGCATAGTTCAGCATCCCTACCGGTCCGTACAGAAAGTGCCACATCACGCCCACGGCGATCGGGCTCAGCAGCCAGGGGATGAGGAGGACGATCCGCACGAGCCCCCGGCCGCGGAATGGGACGCGAAGCGCGTAGGCGACCGCAAAACCGATCCCCAGCTCCAGAGGCACGGCGACCAGAGCGACGATCGCGATATTGCGAAAGGCGAGGCGGACCTCATCATTCCCCAGCACCGCCGCGTAGTTCCGAAGGCCGACAAGGGTGAGGTGCACCTGCGCGGGACCATAGTCCGTGAAGCTGGAGGCGAACCCGAACACCGCGGGCCAGAACAGAAACGGCAGCAAGAGAGCCGCGAGGGGAGCGAGCAGCAGGATGTGCTGGCGCGTCGTCATGCGGACCCTTTATGCCTCCCAGTGTTCTCCAACGTGGACAGGAACGCCTCCGGGGTCGTCGAACACTTTTTGTCGCTTCCCTCCACCACGTCGATGCTTGGTTGGGAGGTGAGAGCGCCTGCACTCGGGCTCCGGCACGGGCGTTCCAGGCAACATTACCGATCGTGATCGCAGGAAGAGGAGGCAGACGATGGATCGGAGACGGCGCGCACGAAGGGTTCTTGGAAGTCTACTTGTTCTGGCCCTCGCTCTGAGCACAGGGTCTTTGATAACGCTGGCGGCGAGGGCGGCCATGCAGACACCGCAGGAGCTCCACGTTATCCAGTGGGACTTCCCGCCCAAGTTTAGCAATGTGACCGTGAACGTTGTCGGCGACGCCGGCCACAACCTGGCGCCCTACGAGTTCTGGAAGGATCATTTTCCCAAGGCCGGCATCACAGTCAAGATTATCGAGGTTCCGTTCGAGGGCGTGTATGAGAAGGAGAAGACCGAGTTTGTGGCAGGCTCCGGCGCCTTCGACGTTGTCACGTTCTTCCCAGCGTACATCGGTGACTTTGCCAGCAACGGGTACCTGGAGCCGCTGGACGAGTACATGAAGAAGCAGCCGGACAGCGTGTGGAACCCCCACCAGGAGGACGTGCTACCGCCGTTCCGCGAGCTGTACAACAAGTGGGCCGGGAAGACCTACGCGCTGACCATCGACGGTGACGCGCACTTGATGATCTACCGGAAGGACCTCTTCACGAACGCGGCCGAGAAGGCGGCGTTCAAGGCCAAGTACGGCAAGGAGCTGATGCCGCCGGAGACCTGGGAGGATTGGTTGCAGATCGGTGCGTTCTTCACACGCAAGAAGGGTGAGAAGCTGGCCGGCGAGACCCTTAAGCGCGATTTCTACGGCTCGGCGGAGTTCGCCAAGCGGGGGTTCTCGTTCGCCTGGTTCGTCGATCGCTGGGCGGCGAGCGGCGATCTCTACTTCGACGAGAACATGAAACCGCAGATCAACTCTCCTGCAGCCGTCAAGGCGCTGCAGAACTTCGTGGACAGCCTGAAGAATGCTCCGCCCGACGTACGGGCGTACGGCTACGATGAGCTGCGGGACGCGCTTTTGAAGGGCAACGTCGCCATGGTCGTGCAGTGGACCGACGTGCCCAAGAAGGGTGCCAATCCGGCAGAATCGCAGGTCGTCGGTAAGCTGGACTATGGCCGCGTCCCCGGGTGGCGCATCGGGGGCAAGGTCGTCCACCGGGCAATGATGCCGGTGGGCCGCGTGGTGGCGGTGGCGTCGTCCAGCAAGAACAAGCTGGCCGCGTACTGGGTGGCCAAGCACATCGCCTACGATATGAGCCTGGAGGATGTCTCCACGGCGTTCACCGGGCTAGACGTCAACCGCGGCGTGCACTTTAGTCATCCGGAAGCGTACGTCGACTTCAAGAGCAAGGCTGAGGCGGCTGCCTACTTGGACCGCGTGAAGGAGGCGCTGGGGGACGGCTATCCCGAGATCTTCATCCCGGGCGCGGCGCAGTACGAGGATGCGCTGGACCTGCACGTGAACAAGGCCCTGGCGGGGCAGGAGACGCCCAAACAGGCTCTGGACGCCGTGGTGCAGGAATGGAACGCGATCACCGATCGCCTCGGCCGACAGAAGCAGATCGACCTGTGGCATCAGGCCCTCAATAGTTACAGGGTCGCGGGACTGATCAAGTAAACCGCGGAAGCAGGGATAGGGGAGGGGCGGCGGTGACCGTTCCTCCCCTGCGCTGCGAGGCCTCCGGGAGATGGGGACGAGAGTCGGCCGGGACGTGCTGGCGCCTCAGCCGGCGGGACGGGTCGCGCGGCGGTTCAGGCTGACCCCCGTGCTGATGGTGCTGCCGGCGGTTGTTGTGCTCTTGGCGATCACCGTCTTCCCTCTGGTTTCCACGCTCCGCCTGACCGTGATGTCGTGGGAACTCACCACCGGGTTCCCACCGCAGTTTGTGGGACTCCAGAACTTCGCGAGGGCGTTCTTTCACGACCCCCGGTTCTGGAACGCGATGATGAACACCGGCATCCTGGTCGTCGTGGGCGTCGGGCTCCAGACCCTGATCGGGATGGGACTCGCCCTGGAGTTGCATCAGCTGGGCCGTCTCCGCACGTTCGTCCTCTCGCTGTTCTTGATCCCCGTGATGATCGCTCCGGTCATCGCCGGCTTCCAGTTCCGGATGATCTACAATGATCAGTTCGGCCCGCTGAACTACCTCCTGGACCAGTTCACTGGAGGCCGCTTCCACGGGTACGCCTGGCTCGCCGACCCGCGCGTGGCGCTGGCGGCGGTGATGTTCACCGACGTCTGGCAGTGGACGCCGTTCATGACGCTGGTCGTGCTGGCCGGGCTCCAGGCGATCCCGGCTGAACTCCTGGAAGCCGCCGAGGTTGACGGCGCCACCGGTCCCCAGACCCTCTGGCGCGTCATGCTTCCACTCTTGCTCCCGGTGATCGTCATCGGCGTCCTCGTGCGGTTCATGGACACCTTCAAGCTCTTCGACATCGTGTACCAACTGACCGCGGGCGGACCGGGGAATGTGACTGAGACGATCGCCTACTACACGTACCTGGAAGGGTTCAAATTCTTCAGCCTGGGCTACACGTCGGCGCTGGCGTTCATCCAGCTCGTGGTCATTACGGTCGTCGCCCAGGTCTTCCTCCGGTACCAGAAGCGCGTGAGGGCGGGGATGGCGACTTGAGGAGACGCCCGCCCGGTCGCCGGTTGCTGACCTTGGTGATCCTCATCGCGGCCCTCGCCGTCTTCTTGTTTCCGGTCGCGTGGATGTTCCTGACCTCGTTTAAGAGCAACCCGGAGTTTTTCGCCTATCCGCCCGTGTTCATCCCGAAGTCGTTCGCCCTCACCAACTACGTGAATGCCATGCCCTTCCCGCCCGACGGCCGCGGTGGGATACAGGGTGTTCGGGACAGCCTGATCATCTCGGTCGGCTCGATGGTGGCCTCCGTGCTGGTGGGCGCCCCGGCCGCCTACTCCTTCGCGCGGTTCCGCACGGGGGGCGAGAACCTCTCGTTCTGGGTTCTATCCACGCGCATGTTCCCGCCTGTGGCGTCGGCGTTACCGCTATTCTTGGTGTTCAAGGCGCTGCACCTCCTCGATACCCACTGGGCCCTGATCCTGGCGAACACGATCTTCAACCTGCCGTTTGTCATCTGGCTGCTCAAAGGGTTTTTTGAGGACCTGCCCGTGGAGTTGGAGGAGGCCGCGGTGATCGATGGCACGACTATCTTCGGGGCGTTCCGGCGCATCGCCCTGCCTCTCGTTGCGCCAGGCCTGGTCGTCACCGCGCTGTTCTCGTTCATCTTCACGTGGAACGAGTTTATGTTCGCGCTGTTGTTCACCCGCCGGGATGTGCGCACGCTGACGATTATCGTGCCGAGCCTCGTGGGCGGGCACGAGATCCTGTGGGGCCAGGTCGCCGCGGTGGGGGTCGTGGCGATCATCCCCAACGTCCTCCTCGCCCTGCTCTTGCAGCGCTTCCTGGTCCGCGGCCTGACGCTGGGGGCGGTCAAGGGCTGACGTAGAACGGCCCGTGAAGTCCTGATGTTGGGGCGTGCTGTGCGGGAGCGCCGCGGTGGATTGCTGGACGACAGGAGGGGGCTCGATGGTGAAACTGGTCGCCTTTCTCAAACGCAAGCCGGGGATGAGCAGGGAGCAGTTTGCCCGGCGCTGGGTCGAGTCACACGCGAAAATGGCCGCGCAGCTGCCGGGACTGCGCGGGTACCGCATCAACATCGCCACCGCGTGCCAGCCGGAGGGGACCGATCCCGAACCGATCTACGATGGGACTGCGGAGCTGTGGTGGGACAGCATCGACGCGATGGAGGCGGCGTTCGCGACAGACCTGGGGCAGCGCGCCGGCGCCGATGCTGATGAGTTTGCCTCGGTCCGCATCCACCTGTATACGACCGAGCACGTGATCGTCAAGAACCCATGACGGCGGGCGGTCCGATGAACGCCGGCCCAAAGATCTGCGTCGTCGGGTCGTCCAACATCGACCTAATCTCCCGCGTTCCCCGCCTGCCCAGGCTGGGCGAGACCCTCGTGGGACACTCCTTCCACCTGGGCTACGGCGGCAAGGGAGCCAACCAGGCGGTCATGGCGGCGAAGCTCGGCGCGCGGGTGACCATGGTCACACGGGTCGGGCGGGACGTCTTTGGCGAGGGGACGCTGCGAAACTACAGGGAGCAGGGTATCGACACCACCTACCTGCGGTTCGACGACGAACGTTTTTCCGGCGTGGCT
This sequence comes from bacterium, assembly GCA_036393975.1. Lineage (GTDB taxonomy): Bacteria > Sysuimicrobiota > Sysuimicrobiia > Sysuimicrobiales > Kaftiobacteriaceae > 13-1-40CM-64-14. The sequence continues at coordinate 24,633 of DASWFZ010000098.1, forward strand.
CCAATCTTCGTGGACGACTCCGCGCAAAACGTGATCGTCATTATCCCGGGGGCGAATCTGGGGTTATCCCCTGCTGACGTGCAGGACGCCGGCCCGGCTCTCCGTGCTGCGGACGTGGTGGTCTGCCAGCTCGAGGTGCCGGTAGAGACGACGCTCGAGGCGTTCCGGATCGCCAAATCCGCGGATGTGCGGACTATCCTCAACCCCGCCCCGGCGGCGCCATTGCCGGACGAGCTGCTGCGTCTTACCGATCTGTGCGTGCCGAACGAACCGGAAGCCGAGACGCTCACCGGACTCGCCGTGAGAACCGGTGAGGAGGTCGAAGCGGCGGCCCGGGCCCTCAGACTGCGCGGCCCGCGGGCGGTGATCATCACCCTGGGGGAGCGGGGCGCTCTGTTCGCGGACGCAGGGATGGTGGAGTACGTCCCGCCGATCCGGGTCAACGCGGTGGACCCCACCGGCGCCGGTGACGCGTTCATCGGGAGCCTGGCCGTCTTCTGGGCGGAGGGGCTGTTAGTTCGGGAAGCGATTCGGCGGGCCAATGCGGTGGCGGCGTTTTCAGTGACACGCATCGGCACACAGGTGTCGTTTCCTACACGGTCTGCCTCCGATGCGTTTCTCGCGCAGCAGGGGATCGTCTAGGTGCCATTGTTCACATGTGGCGCGCCCGGCGGGAACGTGGGGTACCCCAGACCAAAGAGGTCGTTGCATCCCCCATACAGGAGGTGGTAGGAGTGGACGATCAGGCGGTAAGAAAGCCCCTGCTCACCCTTCTAGAACCCGCATCTAACGCGGGGGGGCATGGCCGAAAGGAACAGATGCCTCCTAAGCCCCTGGTCGGGGGTTCGATTCCCTCCGGGCCCGTCAGCCTAATCCCTGCATCTATCAAGAATGACTGTGCGATGTGCTCTTCGAGATCTTCCGAGAGGACATTGCTCTAGCCGCTCGGCCTGTTCTTCTCGGGGGAGGGGGTCGATTTTTCCAGTTCGTTTTGCGTCTCGCGCAGAGCACCGCGGAACTCGCGAATCGCCTGCCCTAAGGCTCCTCCAAGCCCCGCTAACCGCTGAGGACCGAAGAGGATGAATGCCACGATGAGAATGATGACTAGCTCCGGCCATCCGACGCTCAACATACGTCACCCCTTTGGCTTGATTACACTGTTCATCTTCGAATTGCGGGACTCGGGACTGCACATCGCACGTCCCTGCTCCCGCCGCGTCGCGCTACGCCACAAACAATCCCGTGAAGTACATGATGAGGAGTCCCGCTGCGAATCCGGCCACCTGATACCCGATAGCTGATCGCTCGCCGATGATCCACTTTACGAGTTCGTAGACGACTTGGAAGATGGCGCCGGCACCAATAGCTAGAAAGAGCGTGGCCACGATCGGTGAGTAGACGAGGCCGCCGATTAGGGCACCCAGAATCGTTGGGACCCCGGCCACCGCGCCGAGCACCGCCAGCGTGCCCGGCGCCGGCCGATCCCGCGCGACAGGCGCCACGATCCCCAGGCCTTCCGTGGTGTTGTGGAGCGTAAACCCCAGCACCAGAAATGTCCCAAGGGCCACCTTGCCCAAGCTGTACGCCGACCCGATTGCCAGCCCCTCCCCCAAGTTGTGCAGGCCGATCCCGACCGCGATCAGAAATGCGAGGGCAAACCGACGCTGCACGGCGTCACCGCCGGCGGACGCCCTGCGGCTGACGGCGATCAGCAGCAGCACGGTCAGAACGACCCCGACCAGCACCAGCGCCACTCCCTGGAATGCGGGCGGCAACGTGCCGGCGACCTCAAGCGCCTCATGGACGGCTTCTACTCCGAGAAACAGGAGTAGGCCGGCGGTGAGGCTGAGGAAGAAGGCGATCCACCGCTGGTTTAGTTCGCGCAGAAACGGGAACCACAGTAGCCCCAGCAGGACGGGGATAACGCCGACGTAGATGCCCAGCAAGGTGAACGTGGTCAGATAGCGGGCATCGACTGTCGGCGTGGCCGTGGCAACCTCCACCGTGTGCTCAAACGCGACCCCCGTGGACGTCAGGATCTTGATGTGGTGCGCCTCCCCCTGCACCCACGGGTACCCGACGGTGATGGTGGCTCGCCCCAGCCTCGACACAGTGGCGCGAGGTTCCATCGTGAACTGCCAGTATGCGTCGTCGACCAAAACCTGAGCCACGGTTACAGTCTGAGGACCTCCATTGGTCACATGGATGACCATCGTCCCCGGGTTCAGCGTGACGCGATCGATGGTGAGCTGCTCTACCGGGGGAAACGCTGCCACAAACACGCCCAGTGGGCCGAACCGCATCAGGACGCCCACCAAGCCGAGGAGCAGAAGAAGGGGGATGAGCGCCCACATCCAGCGGCGGGCGCGGCTAGATCCCGGCATTGTCCGTTACCTCAAACAGACCCATCCAGCCCAGCTCGGTGAACTCAGTCTGATGCGCATGGAACATGAACCGCCCCGCGAACGGGAACCGCACTTCCAACACTGCTCGTTCCGCCTGGCAGAGCATGATGGTGTCCGTGTACTCCGACGGCGTCAGTGACGTTCCGGTGCGGTACGTGTGGAAGAAGTTGCCATGGATGTGGATAGAGTTGATGGGATCAAACTCCGTCAGGTTCACCAGGTAGATGCGGACCAGAGTGTTGCGCGTCACTCGGATTGGATGCTTCGCATAGTGAAACGCGATGGAGTTGACGGCGTAGAAATCGTTCTTGGCGTCAAAGTTGGTGTCGAAGCCGTTCATCACCAAGACTAGCTCTTGCGCCGGCGGCCGACCCTGTTGCGGGTCGATGATAAACACCCCATACAGCCCCTTGTGGATGTGCCGTTTCAGCGGCAGCGCGTGACAGTGGTACAGGTGTAGGCCGAATGGAATCGCGTTAAATTCATAAGTAAATGTCCCACCCGGTTGAATCTCCCCGGGGCCGACGCCTGGTACTCCATCCATCTCTGACTTGTGGATCCCGTGGAAGTGCAGCGTGTGCGGGTGCGTGCCCGCGTTCACGAAGTGCACCCGCACTCGATCCCCCTCGCGCACGCGAAGCGTCGGACCGGGCACTGTGCCGTTGAAGGTCCACGCCGGGAAGAACACCCCGGGGGCGATCTCGATCTCGCGGTCGTAGGCGATGATCCTGAACTCCCGTTGCGTCCGGCCGTCCGGCAGTGTGCTCACTGTTCCGGTATCAAAGTGGGTGAGGTAGGTGAGTGGATCGAAGCCCAGGCGCTTGGTGTCCACATCACCGACGGTGAGATTGCCTCGATGCGCCGCTTCATGCGAACTGGTGTGCCCGCTGGAGGTCACCCGCGGCGTGGCGACCCCTAGCGCCGGGGCCGCAGCGGCAAAAGCAATGCTGCCGACCACACCGGCTCCGGCTCGCAAGAACTCCCGCCGGGTTGCATTACCATTTTGGGATGCTGGCGATGAAGGTCGAGGAAACCGCAATCTTGGGAGAAGACCAACGACACGTGCAACCAAGCATCGAAGGGCTCGGGCATTCATCTGGATCTCCCTGACTTTAGCCTCAAATAAATTAGTCTAGACTAAATCATAGACCGCCCCGGTGCGCCGGTCAACCCCTGACGGCCCAAACATCTCCGCTGGGTTTTCCCGGAGCTCGCGGGGAGGCTTTCAAACCACGGGTGGCTCATCCGGCGCTATGGCCTCCAATAGCTGGGGCTTGGTGGGCGGAAAAAAGCGGTCGTCGGTGGACGTGGAAAGAAACTTGGAAGTCGCGGAATCACCATCTATGCAGCGGTCGGGACGTCCGCAGACGTTGGTAGAAGATTGCTAGATCGGACTCCTAAGCCCCCGGGCGGGGGGTTGATTCCCTCCGGGCCCGCCAACCCGCATTAGGACGGCGTTTTTGCAATTTCGCGTCTGCAGAATCCTACAAAAAACCCCTGCTCCCCCGCTCCACGAGACCATAGAAACGCTCCTGCTGACGAAGCAGGCGCGGGCTCAGATTTCCAACAACCTTGGGCCGGCAGGGAGGTTGAAGAGGAAGTGCCCGCTCAAGTGCGTGTAACTCCTTGTGTTCGATGGCTCTCCCCCAGCCGTGTAGTCCGTTTACAGAAGGATGAGGGGAGTTCAAAAGTAGCGATGCTGTAGACAATACTCCCGAGCAACGGCCATAAGCTCTTAGTGACAGCTGGCGAAAGCGTACCAAGGTTCACAACGGAGGCGCGTGTTCGGATCGACCTGTAGCTGGTGCTGTACCGGCCTCCCGTCCAAAGGGCCAGGAGGCGCGTCTGCAGCCCGCGAAATAGTTCGGTCGTGCCGACGCTACCTTCTGATGAAATGTGGCGACAACTCCTGACCGGAAAAAACCCCCAGATGCACAGGATGCGAGCGCTTCATCGACTCCTGCCGGCGAGCCCTCGGTGCAGGCTCTGTGCGGCCCCTTTCGGTGGGGTCGGCAGCCTCCTGATGCGGGTGATGGGGCATGGACCGTCACGGAAGAACCCTAACTTCTGCAATACCTGAGATATCGTGGCGCGCACGCACCCGGGCGGTGCGGAGATCGAGCTCTCCCTCTTGTTTGCTGACGTCCGCGGCTCCTCGACTCTGGCCGAGCGGATGAGCCCCGCGGAGTTCAGTCAGATCATGAACCGGTTCTACGCGGTGGCAAACAACATTCTGATTAGCTCGGATGCTCTCATCGACAAGCTTGTGGGGGATGAGGTCGTCGCCTTCTACATCCCGGCCGTCGGATTGGATCATCCGCGCTTTGCGATCAACGCGGCGCAGGCCCTGCTTCGAGCGACCGGCCACGCGGATCCTGGCGGGCCTTGGATTCCGGTCGGCGTCGGCGTCCATACCGGCATCGCCTATGTCGGCTCGGTGGGGACGAAAGAAACTGTTACGGACTGGACAGCGCTGGGCGATGCAGTCAACGTCGCGGCCAGGCTGGCGCAGGTCGCCCAGGCCGGCGAGGCACTCATCAGCGACGCGGCGTATGCAGCATCCGCCCTCGACCTCGGCGCGTTGGAGCGCCGCCGGCTGGAGTTGAAAGGTCGCACGGAACCCATCGGCGTCCACGTGGTGCGCGCATCTCGTGCCACGATTTGAGGTTAGACTCTGGGTCAGGAGACCATTGCTCGCACGATGCACTTTGGCCGCCTCGTAGCACGGCCAGTGTCTACACGTCAGCATCGGAGCGGGGCCTGGCTACGCAAGGTCGAGCGGGATGAGGACTGCCCCAGCCCTAGTGCAAGACGCGTGGGACTGAGCAAGGCCTCCAGACTGACTTCGTCGCCCTAGAGCATGTGCCCATGTCACGTCCCCATCGCCGCGAGCCGGGGATCACTCCTCCGCTCGTAAGAAGCCAGTGCCGATCGGCTGGTGCACGGACGCAGTGGCTTGAGCCTACTTGAACAGTTTCGAGTGTTGAACAGTTGAAAAATCACACCCCACCCAGTCACCGCACTGCGTTGTCACCTTCCAGGAATCGGGGAACTCCGTGATGAGTCGGGCGGAACTGATTGACACGCTCGCTGGGCTGGCACTATTTGCGGATCTGTCGCGCCCCCAGTTGGAAGCCGTGGCGCATACCTTCGAGGAGGAATACTTCGCGGACGGACAGCGCGTCCTACGGCAGGGATTTTCCGGCAGCAACCTCTACATTGTCGTCAGCGGTCAGGCCGCGGTCCACGTGGATGGTACGCAACGGACGATACTGTCCCGGGGGGATTTCTTTGGGGAGATCTCCATTCTCCTCGGAGAGCCGCCGGTCGCAGATGTCGTTGCCATGGGCCCTCTGCGCTGCCTCGCCCTCGCTGGTTCTGAGGTAGAGACCTTCCTACTAGCCTATCCTCGTGTGACCTACCGGATGCTACAGGCCGAAGCACGGCGCGTGCGGAGCACCAACTTGTGGCGGTGACGCGCCGGCAGCCCCAGTCCCGCCGGCGGCGTAGCGCGTCGGTGCGTCCGTTTCCGCCCGGGTGGTACCCGGTCATTACCGTCGGTAGCGGCCCGGGCGGGTTGCAGACCAGTTACTTCCTGCGGCGGCTTGGCGTCGAGCATGCCGCCCTCTCGGCGGATCCGGGGGCAGGGGGCATGTTCCGTCGCTATCCGCTCTTTCAGCGGCTCATCAGCTGGTCCAAGCCGTACGCGCCGGTCGAGCGTGGCACACGGCCGTACGAGTGGTACGACTGGAACAGCCTGCTGGGGGATGCACCGGGTCACGGGGCGCTCGTCCCAGAGTTCATGGACGGGAATTCGTATTTCCCCTCGCGCACCGCGATGGAACGCGGCTTGGCCGCATTTGCTGATCGCGCCCGCGTGCCGGTCAGGTACAACTGCCGATGGGAAGGGACGAAGAGAACCGATGATGGGTTCGTGCTGGTCACTAGCGACGGTGAGTACGCCTGCCGCGTGGTCGTGTTCGCCATCGGCATGGCGGAGCCGTGGACTCCTGAGGTGCCCGGCATGGATCTGGTCCCGCACTACGTGCGAACGGCATCGCCGCGCGAGTATGCGGATAAGCGGGTCGTGATCCTCGGCAAGCGCAATTCAGGGTTTGAAGTGGCCGATGCCCTGTTGCCGTGGGCGCGCCAGATTATTTTGTTGTCTCCGCGGCCGGCGCTCCTGTCCATTCACAGCCGCTCGACCGCCGGTGTTCGCGCCCGGTATTTGCTCCCGTACGAGGATCATGTGCTCGGCGGCGGAGTGTTCGTCCTGGATGCCGCGACCGAACGCATCGAGCGCACCCCCTCAGGGTACCGCGTCTACGCCAAGGGCACGACGCGACCGAGTGATTTTGCCCTCGACACCGATACGGTCATCGCCGCAACCGGCTTCACGACGCCACTACTGGATCTCCGTACCCTGGGGGTTGCGACGTTCAACCAAGATCGACTGCCCGCGTTGACCCCGTTCTGGGAGAGTACGACGGTGCGCGGAGTCTTTTTCGCCGGAACGGTTACCCAGGGAGCGATCGGGCTGAAAAAACACGGGATCCCCAGCAACTCGGGCGGGGTCGCAGGGTTCAGGCACAATGCACGCGTGCTAGCGCGTCATTTAGCGGAGACCTACTTTGGCATCACCGTCCCACGGGCCGGTCTGCGGCGGGACAATGTGGTACTGCACCTGTTATCGGAAGTGACGCACGCTCCCGAATTGTGGAATCAGCGTTCATATCTGGCCCGCGTGGTGAACGTGCACTCGCGCGAAAGGATCGAGGAAGAAGGGATTCTGCCGCTCTCCCACTTCGTTGATGTGGGCGGGCCCGATGCGGTCGCGATCGTCCTGGAGACCGACCAGACGGGCGATCACCACCCGGCTGTCTACGTTCGCCGCGGCGGCCGCGTGACCGAACACGTACTCCCGTCAGACCCCCTGCACAACTTCGAAACGCCCGCCCACCGTGCGCAACTGACCGCGCTACTGGACGGACTGCTGTAGACCTATCCAACCCAAATCAGATCCACCCACCCCAAGATCGCACAACGAGGATGGCTGAGCCCGGGTCTCCTTAACTCAACCATCTATCTGAGGGGTCAGGCAGAGTTGGTGGACTCGTAGTCAGTGCGTGTGTTGCTCGCTGACGCTGCGCAGACGACTGGCCACGACGCGGAGGAGGGCAAGGGTCATCTTTGGGTTTTTCTCCAGGAGCTTTGAGAGCTCCCAGGAAGCCAAGGCGAGGCAGGTCGTGGGTTCCTCGGCGATGACATGGGCCATCCGGGGCGTTTGGTCTAGCACCGACAATTCGCCGAAAAAGTCCCCCGGGCCCAGGCGGGCGATAACATTGTTCCCCCGCACCACTCTGGCCCGACCGGCGGCGATGAGGTAGAAGCCGGTTCCGACCTGGCCCTGTCGGACGACGTACCGCTCCGGCGCGAAGTCGATTTCGGTCATCAGGCCCACAATCTCGCCCAGCGCCTTCGGGCCAACGCCGGAAAACAGACTGACCTTGCGCAACAGGGTGGTCTTTTGGTTCTTAGTCAAGGCCCTTGATTACTCCCAGGGTGGGTGCGAGTTGGTTCCCTCTGCATTCTTCCGTCTCCTGCGTCAGCGCAGTTTGACGTCCGGGGCCTTGAGGGTCGCCCCCGTCTCATCGAGGATCCCGATCTTCGTCTGAATAGTCGCTCGGCTGGCGACAAACAGATCGTCGCGGTGAATCGCAAGAAAGCGGTAACCCAGAAGGGGCTTGAGCCGCGCGATGGCCGCGGGGATATCGTCCGGAGAGGGGGCCACGATGATCACACCCCCCGACGTGCGCACATCAACTTGGCCCGTGGGATCGGGGGTGCCCTGGAGTCGCTGGCAGAGACGGTCGATCAGTTCCTGGCGGGTGAGCCTGGGCATTGTACGCTCCTACACCTGAGGAGATCCGGCTCTACGCTGATCCCGCTGGGCCTCCGCGACGAGCTCCAGCAGCGGATGCTGAGGCGGCAAGTTTGCGAGCTGCATGAGCGTGGCGCGCCATCCTTGTCGTTCGACGGCTTGTCCGAGTTGCACTGCAGACGGATCGTCTGGCGCGCGATACGCCAGAGCGGCGGCAATTGCTGTCGCGAGGTCGCGAGCGGGCAGCCCCGCATCGACGGCGACCCGGGCGGGGCCGCACAGCCGATCGCTAGAGCCCAGTTTGCGGAGCGGGTCCCGCGCCACTCGGGCAATGGGGTCGCTCAGCCGCGGGTCGCGGAATCGGGCGAGGCTCCGGCTGGCATATTCCGTCAACTCCTCGCGCGAAAAGACCGGGTGAAGATGCTGGAGCGCCGCGGCGCTTTCGGCCGCGGCCCCCTCCACGATCCGCTGGATCACAGGATCCCGCATTGCTTCATCAATGCGCCGGTACCCGCGTTGGGCACCCAAGTATGCCACCGCAGCGTGGAGACCATTGACCAACCATAGCTTGCGCACGCGATACGGTTCCAGATCCTCGACAAACATTACGCCGTCGATCCGGGGGACCGGACCGACCCAGCCGCCGCGCGCGACGAGGAATTCAAACGATTCTTCCACCGTCACTGCAAACGGCTGCTGCGGATCGGTCGACCCCGTCACAATGCGATCGACGACGCAGTCAGGGAATCCCGCCCAGGCAGGCATGGCCCAGGTCGTTTGGCCCTCCACGAGCGAGCGGAGCCGCGTCGAGTTACCTGTCAGGTTCTCGCAGGCGATGACGTTGACCGCCGCCGCCGGATGGCGGCGCAGGCCATCCCGAATCGGTTCGGCCACAGCCGGCAGGACCCCGGGCCCGACCGCGGTCGTCACCAGGTCCGCGCCGGCAACCGCCCCCACCACAGTTTCGATGTCCGCCGCATGCACCGCCCGCACCCCGTCGATAGTTTCCACGCGTTCGCCTTCGCGTGTGAGAATCCGAACTGGATACCGGCCTAGAGTGTTTAACTGACGGACGACGTCATCAACGACGTCCACAAAGGTAACATCATAGCCGGAGCGCCGCAGCACATAGCCGACGAGACCCCGCCCGATGTTCCCGGCCCCAAACTGCACCGCTTGCGTCACGTCTCATCTTGCCAGGGTCGGCCCAGCGTCTCATACACGAAGGCGGCACTGGTCGTCGTCCACAGCGCTTTCGCCACGGTCTCGTCCTCTAGCACTCGGGCCAGATTGGCCAGGACGCCGATATGCTCCTGGCGGACGGCCGCGATCCCCACAACTAGGTACGCAATATTCGAGCCGTCCCAGGTCACGCCGTGGGGGAACTGCGCAATAGCGATGCCGGTAGCGAGGATGAGCGTCTTGTCGTCGAACGTCCCGTGAGGAATGGCCACACCATTTCCCACGTACGTGGACATGGTGAGTTCGCGTTCCTTCATGGACGCGACATAGGCAGGCTGCACATAGCCGCCGTCCACAAGCATCTGACCGACCCGATCAATAGCCTCATCCCGGCTACTCGCCTGCTCGCCCAGGCGGATCAATTCCAGGCTGAGGACCGGTGGCGGCGGCACTGTGCTCCTTAGCTTGAGATGGGCTGTCCCGCTTTCAACTTCTTGACCAGCTCATCGTAGACCGGGTTATTCACGAAATTCATGAACGGGATGACCACCGCGGTGGGCGCCGCTTCTTCCGCCCGCTTTGCCAGCCCGGCGTGGGCGACGACGACGTCGGCATCTTTCGGGATGGCGTGAACGGCGGTGGCGACGACCTCCACGGCGAGTCCGGCATCCTTCAGCTTGCGCTTTAGCTGGTTCGCGCCGATGAGACTCGACCCCATCCCGGCCTCGCACGCAAAGACGATCTTGTGCACCTCGGCTGCCTGCTTAACCACCTGGCCCATACCTGCGCCTCCTCTGAGTACCCGGAGAAAGGACCCGCCGGCGGGCTGTACCGCCGGCGGGTCTGTTCATCTCCTACTCTAGCGCAATGCGGCTATGTTCGCTCGCGCACGGGGTATGCCTTGAGGATGGACGAGCCGACCAGGAACGAGACCACCGCCCCGACCAGGATGCCCGCCAATACCCCAAAGTAGCCCCCCCGTGGAGTCATCGCCATTTCCGCAAAGATGCTTCCGGGTGAGGGTGTGGCGACCAGGCCCGCGCCCGTGATGACAAACACGATATCCGCGGCAATCCCCCCCGCCCACATCGCGACGATCATGATCGGATGCGCCAGCACATAAGGGAAGTAGATTTCGTGGATGCCGCCAAAGAAGTGGATGAGGATCGCACCAGGCGCAGACTGCTTGAAGTTCCCTTTGCCCACCCACCAATATGACAACAGCAGACCCAACCCAGGCCCGGGGTTGGTCTCCAACAAGAAGTGAATCGCCTTACCAGCCTGGGCCGAGGCCTGGACGCCGAGCGGCGCCAGAATGCCGTGGTTGATGGCGTTATTAAGGAAGAGCACCTTGGCGACTTCGATTGGAATGTCGGCCAGCGGGATGAGCCGGCTGGAGATTAATGCTTGGACGCCCGCTGCAAACAGGTTGTTGCCCGCGAGAATCACCGGGCCGATCGCCACGCGACCCAGAAGCGCGAGAATTCCGGCGAGGATCCCCGCAGAGAAATTATTGATGAGCATCTCAAAGCCGCTGGGCGTCATTGGCTGCAGGACGCCGTCGACCTTTTTAGTGAGCCAGCCCCCCAGAGGGCCGACAATCATGGCTCCGAGGAACTGCGGGATGTCGGATCCGACGACGATGCCGACCGTGGCCACCGCGCCGACGACCCCGCCCCGGTGGCCGTAAATCAGGGAGCCACCGGTGAAGCCAATAAGGATCGGCAGAAGGTAAACGATCATCGGGCCGACGAGCTTGGCCAGATTCTCGTTGGGGATCCAGCCAGTGGGAATGAAGAAAGCGGTGATCAGACCCCAGGCGATAAAGGCTCCGATGTTGGGGATGACCATCCCCGCCATGAAGCCGCCCACTCTCTGTACTCGTTCTCTCATCCAGGCCACCTCCAGTGGCGTGATAACCACACGGGTCTACTCCCTGGATCCGCGTCTCACCCCCTCTCGAACTAGTCCTTTAGAGGCTACGCGATGATGCACCTCGTTCCTTCATGCAGCGCTTAGCGCCCAGGAGGGGTCGCGGAGTACTGCTGAACTGAATTATGGCCCTGTCCTGCACACGTCATTCGTATAGTCGATGAGGCTCTTTGCTAGTTCGGTCACGGGATGATGGTCAAGGTCTCGCGGCGCCCTACCCTGTAGACTTGGAAGTCGCGCTTGTCCAGCGTAAACACCTGCCGAACGGCCTCCCGCTCGGCAACGCGTACTAAGGTGGCATCGGCGAGATCCATTGGGAGGTCTCGGTACTTCCGGATGAGGGCTCGCAGCCGGGGGAGATCCTCGCGCCGAAGTTCGACAACAAGCACGAGCTGGCGATCGAGCATGGCCAACAGGGCCTCTTGTGAGTCGAGGGGATTTTGGGTCTGTCCAAGCAAGTACATTGCTTCCGTCACGACGGGCCAAGTAGTAATCATGGGGTCAGACAGGCGCTTTAATACGCTGACGCAACGCTGGTGGTCTCCGTCGCTCTCGTCTAATACGGCCACGAGCGGCCCCGCATCCACCAGTACGCCTCTCATCGCCGCCTCTGACGTTGAGAAAATAGGTTGCGAAGTACCTCCTCCGATCGAGAAGCCAGGTCGTGCGGCCCGCCATGACCGATGCCCACAAGATCTGTCATTCTGTCGTAGAGGGTGCCCTCCGGCTTCGGGCGCGTGATTTCCTCGGCCATCCTGGCAATCGCCTCACGGATGATAGATGACTTCGTCCGGCCACTTTTCCGGGCAAGGCGGCGCACAGCCGATTCTGTCTCTTGGTCCAACCTGATACTTGTCGGCACGACCGCACCTCTGAAGTGTGTGTCATACATAGTTGTACTACACACTGGATGTTGGGTCAATCGGCCGCAGTCCCTCGGAGGGGAGACGGCCTACTGGAGGTGAAACTGGCAGATGACGTCTAGCCGGAATGGTCCAGTGGAAGGCGCCCCCACAGACCGTGGTGTTTATCCTCATGACCGACAACCGGGTCCGGACTCGAGAACGGAAGTACAACCGCCGCAGCAAGGCGCAATTGTGTGTGCGCACGATCCCGGATGCGCGAGTCCTGCTGAATGGGAGTCGGGCAATGAGGCTGCCGCACCCGCTGCACACGCAATACATTCTCCTCGAATGCACGTGGGGCGCCGTTGCACAACGTCTCCTGGGGCAGTCCTAATGCCGCCTCGCGTCCCCGGGCAGCGCATGTTGGAGGAGATCCGCGAGCAGCCGGGCGTGCTGGAGCGGGTCTGTAGGTTCGAGGGGCCAGCCGCGGCCACACTGGCTCGCCGCTTGCGTGTCCGCCGGCCGCAAATGGTGGTCCTCGCCGCACGGGGGACGTCAGACAACGCGGCGATTTACGGCCGCTATCTTATCGAAACTCACCTGGGCATTCCGGTGTCCCTCGCTGCACCGTCGGTGGTGACCTTATATGGAGCGCGGCTCCGCCTGCGCGGGACCGTGGTGATCGGCCTGTCCCAGTCGGGACAGTCGCCTGATATCGTGCGGTTCGTGGAAGAAGCGCGCGCCGCCGGCGCTCTGACCGTAGCGATAACAAATACCCCACAGTCGCCGCTGGGGCGGGCCGCGCACGAAGTGCTGTTCTTACACGCGGGGCCTGAACATAGCGTGGCGGCGACAAAGACCTACACGGCGCAACTCGCCCTGATGAGCTTGTTGGTCGCTCACGCGGCCGAAGACCTCGCACTGGTCCGCGCACATCAGCGACTCCCCGATGCCATGGCCGCAGCTCTCGGTACCGAGCCCGCCGTGCGCCCCGCGGCCGTCCTCTTGCGGAGACGGCGCGAGTGCTTGGTCACCTCGCGCGGGTTCAATTTCGCCACTGCTTTGGAGGGAGCGCTCAAGCTCAAGGAAAGTAGCCGTGTGGTCGCCGAGGCGCTGTCCTCGGCCGACTTGCTCCACGGTCCGATCGCGCTCGTAGAACGGGGATTTCCAGTGATCGTCACCGCCCCGCCGGGACGCGCGTTAGCGCACCTAACCCACCTGCTGCGGGGTCTCCGCCGACGGCATGCGCAAACGATCGTGCTCTCATCTGCACGGCAGGCGCTCCAAATCGCCGCCCTCCCTGTGCCACTCCCTCCGGTCGGGGAGGAGGCCCTCACTCCGCACGTGTACATCGTGCCGCTACAATTGCTGGCCTACCATGTCGCCAGACTCCGTGGGCTGGATCCAGATCGGCCGCGTGGTCTGCGGAAAGTCACCCGCGTGCTGTAGTCATGACTCCCGCCCACGCCACCGCCTGTGAGGCAAGGGTTCAAAGCACTCGTCCGGGTAGACACAGCGAAAACACCTTAGAGCCGCCGGGCAGATCGAGCCAGGCGCTGCAGCATTCCGGGTGTCGGCGCCACGCCCACGGCCTCCAGCGCCAGCAGCGCGGCGCCAACCTCCGGAGGAAACGCGGGCGGACGGATCACGCACAGCGGGGCGCGTCGGCGGAGCGACCTCCGTAGGGGGTCCAGCACCAGCCGTCCCATCTCGAAGACCCCGCCGACAGGAAACACAGAAAACGCGTCGTCGAGCATCCTCAGACGGGATGCCACGGCGACCACCAACTCCCCAAGCTCGTAACCGGCCTGTTGAAGAATGTTCCGTGCCACATCGTCGCCTCTCAGTGCGGCTCTCTCGACGAGCGGGACCAATGACGCCAGCAGCGCACGCCCACCGCCCTCACCGTACACCCGCTGGCGAATCTGGGCCCACCTGCCCAACCGCGCGGCCACCAGAGGCCGCAGCGCCGTCGCCGGACCGCGCCCATCGACATTGGCCAAGGCGGCTCGCAGCGCTGCGCGCCCAAGGCTCATCCCGCCACCAGCATCGTCGATGAGATACCCGTACCCGCCCGCGCGCGCAGTGTGCCCTTTCGCATTCCGCCCGTAGGCCACCGACCCCGTCCCGGCGATTACCGCCACGCCGGCGCGGCCGGCCGATGCTCCGGCGAACGCGATGGCCGCATCCCACGTGGCCTGGACATGGGGCGCGCGGGTGATTCCGCGGAGGATGCGGATGGCCGTGCGCGATTCCCGAGAATCCGGCTCCAGTCCCGTGAGCCCCGCCACCACCGAGCGAATCGCGACCCCATGCCCGGAGACACCTCTCCGTGCTGAGGAAAACGCCTCACGCAATGCGCGACGTGTCTGCGCCTGTCCTGAGGCCCGGTAGAGGTGATCCACCGGGCCTCCGCGTCCGACACCCACGATGCGACCGGTGGCATCGAGCAGTACGCACGTGGTCGACGAGGCGCCGCCGTCCACACCCGCGACCACCACCCCTGTCATCCCCGGATCCCTTTCGTCCCTTCAACAAACACTTTCGTGAGCATCAGTGGATCGGTGATGGCGCGGCCCACGACCACGGCAAATGCCCCGGTACGGAGCGCCTCCCGTACTTGGGCCGGGGTGCGGTAACGCCCTTCGGCCACGACCGGAACCCGCAGCACCCCGCACAGCCTCCGCACCAGATCGAGATCCGGATCTTCGGGTGCAGGCCCCGCATCCGTGTATCCGGAGAGCGTCGTCGCAACGAGATCGGCACCGAGTGCGGCAGCGTGCATGCCCTCCTCCACTGTCGCCACATCGGCCATGACCGGTCGGCCCAGGACATTCTTGATCTTCGGGATCAGGCCGTCGAGCCGTTCTCCCCCTCTCCGCGGGCGGGATGTGGCGTCAAGCGCGATGATATCCGCCCCCGCGTCGGCGACCGCCTGCGCATCGGCAAACGTGGGCGTGATGTAGACCGGCGACTCCGGCGTCCAGACCTTGCGGATCCCGATAATGGGCACATCCACCGTGCGGCGCACCTCGCGGATATCATCCTCCCCGTTGAGTCGCAGGCCTGCAGCGCCTCCCATCGTCGCCGCCCGCGCTATCGCGGCGATCACCACAGGGTCGTGCAGGGGATGGCCCTCGCGGGCTTGGCAGGAGACGATGAGACCGCCGGCCAGCCTCTCCCGCCACTGCGCGCCCGCAGCCATCATCCTTTCAGCGCTCCCGCGGTGAGCCCGCGGATGAAATGCTGCGACAGCAGCACGTACAAGGCCACGACAGGCAGCGCCGCCAACGTGAGCCCCGCAAAAAGCGTGGCCCAGTCGGTGTAGTACTGGCCGAAGAACGCCGTCATCCCCAAGGGCACCGTCTTCAGCCGATCGGAGTGGATGAACACGAGCGGGAAGAAAAAGTCATTCCAGATCGGAATGAGGTTGTAGACGGCCACGATGATCAGCGCAGGCCGGACCAGAGGCAACATGACCCGCCGGTAGATCAGCCACTCACTCGCGCCGTCGATCCGGGCGGCGCTATCGAGGTCAGAGGGCAGCGCACGGAAGAAACCGGTGAGGATGAAGACCGCACTCGGGAGCCCGCTCGCGGCGTAGGTGAGAATCAGGGCCCAGGGGGTATCCAGGAGACGCAGGTTGCGCATGAGGATGAACAGCGGGATGATCCCCAGCCGCAGCGGCAACATGAGCCCGCTCAAAAAATACAGATACAGCAGATCATTGCCGCCAAACCGGAACCGCCCCAGAGCGTAGCCGGCCATCGCGCCCAGCACCAGGATGACGACGATCGACGCCAGCGTGATGACCACGCTGTTGCGGAAGTACAGGGCGAACTTCGCCTCCACCCAGACGCGCGTGAAATTCTCCCACCGCCACACCACGGGCAGGTCAAACGCATTCTGGAAGATTTCTCGCGTGTTCTTGAAAGCTGACAGCATCATGATCAGCAGGGGCACCAGCACCACCACGCTGTTGAGCACGAGCACGAGCTGACCCAACGGCATCCAGAGGGTCCGCTTCGTCATGCGAGCTCCACCTCACGGCGACGCAACCAGCCCGCCGCAAAAACCGAGACCGTCACCAGGAGGATAAACATCAGCACGGCGATCGCGGAGCCCACACCGATGTCCTGGAGCCCCGTATCGACCTCGCCAAACGCCATCCGGTAGAAGAATAGACCGAGCACGTCAGTGGAGCGATTCGGGCCGCCGGACACACCCTGGACGATGTAGGGCAACTCGAACCAGTTGAACGACCCGATGAAGGTGAGCAAGACAATGATCGTCACTGCCGACGCGAGCAGAGGGAAGACGACATGCCGCGTGACCTGCCATTCGGTCGCGCCGTCGAGCCGCGCCGCCTCAAGATACTCGTCCGGCACGGCGTTGATCCCGGCCAGGAAGACAATCGTCGGGAAGCCCAACCACCGCCACGCATTCACCAGGGTCAACGTCACCAGAGCCGTGTGCGTGTCCCCCAACCACGGACGGGCGAGGGCGGCCAGCCCGAGGGTCGCCAGCAGCTGATTGACAATGCCGAAGACAGGGTTCAAAAAAAGCGCCCATAGGAATCCGACGATGATCAGGGACAGCGTCACGGGGAGAAAGAAGATGACCCGGTAAACTTTTGCCCCCCAGGGACCGCGCGCGAGCAGAAGCGCGAGCCCCAGGGCCACGACGTTCTGGGCGAGCATCGTTACGACGAAGACCACGACATTGTGCCAAAAGGCATTGAGCAGTAGCTGCGAATACGGAAACGTGGTGAAAAGGCGGACGAAGTTCTCTAGACCGACGAGCTCCCGACGGCCGATTCCCTCCCACCGATAGAGGCTGTAGACGAGGGCGGAGACGATCGGGTAGGTCGTGAAGAGCGCGAAGAGGGCCGTGGCCGGTGCCAGGAAGATGACCAGCCACAGCCGCTGGCTACCGCGCCGGGTCAACCCGCGAGGGCGCGGTCGGGCAAACCGGGTGAGGGCAACGGAGGGCGGAGGCGCCTCCGCCCTCCGGGGACCACTACCGGCCGCGGAACGGTTCGAACCAGGCACTGAGGCCTCGCGTGACCTCGTCACCCACCTGCTCCGGCGTCTTCTGCCCCGCCATCATTCCCTGCAGCGCGCTCTGCAGCAACGTCGACCCGGTCGGAGCCTGCCACCGGAACCCCACCAGCATCATGTACGGCGTCGCCTTCCGGTTCATCTCCTGCACGTGTTTGAGGATCGGATCAGTGATCACCACCCCCGGCACTGCCGACGTCTGCGCCAGCATGTCGGTGAACATCTGACCGAACTCGCGGGTGGCCGTGAAACGGATGAACTTGAGCGCGGCATCTAGGGACGGGGTCCGGGCGTTGATGCCATAGTTGCCGTCATTGAATGACGACACCCAGGGGACCTGCCCTCCCCGGAGCGGAGGTGTCGCAAAGACATCGAAGTCCAGAGCCTTGTTCTGCGCCTTGAAGAACCCAATTTCCCACGACCCTCCCATGAACATCGCCGCCTGCTCGTTGAGGAACAGTTGCTGCATCGTCGCATAGTCCACGCCCATGAAGTTTAGATGCATGTACGGACGGAGCTCCAGCATGCGGGCGAGTGCGTTCGTGTAGGTCGGGTCCTTGAAGCTCGTGTGCCCCGATGTCACCGCGTCATAGAAGACGGTCCCGCCGTAGAAATTGGGAGCGACCGCCCCCGCCATCAGCTCGAGCGTCCACCCCTCCTTCGCACCGTTCGCAATCGGCACGACGCCTTTGTCCTTGAGGGTCTTGCACACCGCGAGAAACTCGTCCCAGGACTTGGGGATGGACACTCCGGCCTGGGAGAAGATCTTCTTGTTGTAGTAGACGACGATCGTCTGGCTCGCAAACGGGACGCCGTAGAGCTTGCCGTCCTTGCGGCCACGCGCCCCGTCGAGCATCTGCCGGGAAAAGGTCTTCAGCTCGGGCACTGTGTCAAAGTCCAGCGGCGCCACAAACCCCGCCGCCGAGAAGGTCTCGAGGCCACCGTAGGCACGCAGGTGGATAATGTCCGGCCCCTTGCCCCCCGTCAGTGCGGAGGAGAGGATGGTATTGTACTCGGTTTGCTTAAAGGGCACGAACTCGACTTGGATGCCGGGATTACGTTGCTCAAACACCTGAATCATCTTGTCATAGGCCCACTTATCTTCGACCCGCCAGCTCCAAAACGTGAGTTTCACCGGCGGCTGGGCGGTCACCGCCCCCGGGTCCAACGTGGCCACACACAAACACACTACGAGTCCCACCAGAACTCGCCTGCTCACGGAACCACCCCCTGCGTATTGTTATGGATAGACTACGGCTTCGTGTCCGTCAGAGGCTCTCCTCCGGAACCCTACAGGGTTTCGGACTGCTGGAGCGCGCCGAGAGAAACGATCCCGGAACGCACGGGGGCCCTCGGCAGACTAGATTACAGGGCTCCCCCCGGAGGACGGCCAGAGGGCGGTGCGGAATAAGACATCCGATTCCACTTCATCTATACAAGGAGACTCCGTATGACGAGAGCGCGATCTTTGCTCCTCCTGGCAGCCGTGATCTTCCTGCTGGGAGGAACCGTCATCCCCATCCAGCTGTTCCCGGCTCAGGCAGCCGAACAGGTGACCCTGACCATCGAGAGCTGGCGCAACGATGACTTGTCGATCTGGCAAGATGCGATCCTTCCGGCTTTCACGAAGCGCTATCCAAACATCAAGGTGGTCTTTGCGCCCACGGCACCCGCTGAATACAACGCGGCGCTGAACGCGAAGCTGACTGGCGCCACGGCAGGCGACCTCATCACGTGCCGCCCGTTCGACCAATCCCTGGGACTGTACAAGCAAGGGTTCCTGGCTCCCCTCTCTGATCTCCCCGGCATGGCGAACTTTAGTTCCGTGGCCAAGAGTGCCTGGATCACCGATGACGGCAAGACGGTCTTCTGCGTCCCGATGGCCTCGGTGATTCACGGCTTCATCTATAACGCCGACGCCTTCAAGCAGTTAGGGATCACTCCGCCCAAAACAGAAGCCGAGTTCTTCCAGGTCCTCGAGAAGATCAAGACGGACGGCCGCTACGTGCCCCTGGCCATGGGGATTGCCGACCAATGGGAAGCGGCGACGATGGGATTTCAGAACATCGGCCCCAACTATTGGAAAGGCGAGGATGGGCGGCAGGCGCTGATCACGGGCAAGGGTAAATTCACTGACCCCGCCTACGTGGCGGTGTTTAAGTCGCTGGCCAAATGGCGCCCGTACCTCGGGTCGGGCTTTGAAGCTCAGAAATACCCCGACTCGCAGAACCTGTTCACGTTAGGCAAGGCCGCGATTTATCCCGCCGGGTCGTGGGAGATTAGCCTGTTCAATCAACAGGCGAAGTTCAAGATGGGCGCCTTCCCGCCACCCCTGCCTGCGGGGAGCTCGACATGCTACATCAGCGATCACACCGATATCGCGACGGGAATGAACAGCAAAACCCGGCACCCGGCGGAAGCTCGGACATTCCTGTCATGGATGGCGACCCCGGAGTTCGCGACCCTGTACAGCAATGCCCTGCCTGGGTTCTTCAGCCTCTCGAATCAGAAAGTGACGTTGAAAGATCCTCTGGCTCAAACGTTCCTCAGCTGGCGGGGCCTTTGCAAATCCACGATCCGGAATTCGTACCAAATTCTCTCTCGCGGGGAACCCAACCTCGAGAACGAACTCTGGAGAGTTAGCGCGGGCGTCGTCAGCGGTAAGCTGGCACCTGAAGAGGCCGCCGCCCAGGTGCAGGCCGGGCTGAACAAGTGGTACAAACCACAGGCCAAGTGATCCGGCTGTGCTAGAAGATAGGCTCGACCAGCGGCGGGGCCCAGGCCTCGCCGCTGGTCTATGGTCGGCTCGTCGTCGAGTTGCATGACACCACGCGTCCGTTATTTCCCGACGCACATCGTCGTCTTCATCCTGCCTGCTGCCGCCCTCTACACGGCGTTCATGGTCTACCCCCTCTTTGATTCTCTGCGGACGAGTCTGCAGGGCGCCCACGAGGGCGGAGGCGCGCTCTTCGTGGGACTGTCCAATTACGTGCGCCTGGTCACCGATCCTGTCTATGCTCCGCGATTCTGGGGGGCCTTGCAGCATAACCTGACCTTCTTTGCGATCCACATGCTGGTGCAAAACCCCGTCGCGCTGATGCTGGCGGCCCTGCTGAGTGCGCGCGACCTCGCCGGCCGTGCGCTGTACCGCACCGTACTCTTCGCCCCCACGGTCCTGTCGTTTGTGATTGTCGGGTTCATCTGGCAATTGATGCTCAGCCCCTTGTGGGGGGTCGCCGGAGGCGTGATGCGCTTCGTGGGCCTCGGCGCGTACTTCCGGCCGTGGCTGGGGCTGGAAGGGTATGCCCTCGTGACACTGTCGCTCGTGTCCGTCTGGCAGTTCGTGGGCATTCCGTTGATGCTGTTCCACGTCGCTTTACTGGGGATCCCCGACGAACTGCGGGAAGCCGCGCACGTGGACGGGGCATCTGGCTGGCGGGTGTTCTGGGGGATCGAGTTTCCTCTCATCCTGCCCGTCGTGGGCTTGGTCGCGATCCTGACGTATGTGGGCAACTTCAACGCCTTTGACCTCATTTACACCGTCAAAGGAGCCCTCGCCGGACCCAATTTTTCCACGGACATCCTGGGCACGTTCTTCTACCGGACTTTTTTCGGATTTCAGCTCCAGATGGGCAACCCCGTGATGGGCGCCACTGTCGCGGGAGCGATGTTTGTGCTCGTTCTCGTCGGCGTGCTCCTCTATCTCTTCGCCTGGCAGCGATGGGTGGAGGCCCGCGTCCTCTAGCGCCGCGACCATGTCCTTGGCCCCCGCACCTCTGACGCGTCTGAGTTCTTCTGGACTCCGGGTCGCATCCTCCGGCAGGAGGACGATCGGCATCCACGCGGTCCTCATCGGGTATGCGCTGATCGCGCTGACCCCTGTGCTCCTCATCGTCATGAATTCCTTTAAAACACGGGAGGCGATTTTCGGGCGGCCGTTCTTCCCTCCCCTGCCGGGGGTGTTCAGCACCAGCGGGTATCTGACCATGTTTGAGCGCGCCCACTTCGCGCGCTATTTTGCCAACAGCGCGATCGTCGCTGGAGCGGCGATGACGCTGATTCTCCTGCTGGGAGCGATGGCCGGATTTGCCCTGGCGGAATACCGCTTCCGCGGCAATGCCTGGATCGGACTCTACCTCGCGCTGGGCATCATGATCCCGATTCGCCTGGGCACGGTGAGCATTCTGCGAATCATGTCCAGCCTGGGGTTGGTGAACACCCTCGTCGCGTTGATTCTGGTCTATGCGGCTCAAGGATTGCCGTTAGCGGTCTTCATTCTGCAGCAGTTCATGCGTCAGGTCCCCCAGGACCTGAAGGACGCCGCCCGCATCGATGGCATGAGTGAATACCGAATCTTCTGGCTGATCCTTCCGCTCGTACGCCCCGCGGTGGCCACAGTTGCCGTGTTTACGATGATCCCCATTTGGAATGACTTATGGTTTCCGCTGATTCTCGCCCCAGGGGAGGCCACAAAGACCCTCACGCTGGGAGCCCAGGCTTTCATTGGGCAATTCATCAGCGACTGGAACGCGATCCTGGCGTCGCTGACCCTGGCCATGGTGCCGGTCCTCGCGGTGTACATGTTGGTCTCTCGCAATCTCATCCGCGGCCTCACTGCAGGCGCACTCAAATAGTGCGAGATGGCCCCGTGCGCGTAGCGATCATCGGCACCGGGTTCATGGGAAAAATCCACGCCGAGGCCTGGAGCCAGACGGACGCCCGCCTTGTTGCTTTCGTGGGCAAGAAGGGAGCCGAAGGCAAGACGCTGGCGGATGCCTACGGGTTGCGCTTTGCGACCACCCTCGAGGCTGTCGCGAGCGATATCGACGTGGTCGATATCTGCACTCCGACACATCTGCATCCAGAGCATTGTCTTCGCGCCGCCGCGGCGGCTAAACATGTCATCTGCGAGAAACCGCTCGCTCTGACCGTCGCCGACGGCCAGAGGATGATCCAGGCTTGCCGGGCAGCCGGAGTGCGCTTGCTGGTCGCGCACGTGCTCCGGTTCTTTCCTGAATACCGCTTGGCGCGAGAGATCGCGGCCCGAGGGGATATTGGGGAACCAGCTGTGCTCCGGCTGTCACGCTGTACGTTTCGCCCCCGCAAGGCGGATAACTGGTACGCCGATCCGGCGCGGTCCGGGGGCATGATGTTGGACCTGATGGTCCACGACTTCGACTACGCTCGCTGGGTGGCCGGGGATGTAGTGCGTGTCTTCGCGAAGGCGGCACAGACCTCGCCCTCGCCAGAAGGGATCGACCATGCGCTGGCCATTCTCACGCATCGCCGGGGGGCGATCTCCCACCTCGAAGGGTCGTGGGCCTATCCTCCCCCACTCTTTCTCACACGCCTGGAGATCGCGGGCTCCGCGGGGTTGATCGAGTACACGAGCCCATCGACGGCAGCAATCGAGATGCACCTGCGCCCAGAGAACGGGCCCTCTCAGGAAGTTGCTCTGCCGACGAGCCCACTACGGGAGAGTCCGTACACCACGCAGCTGCGGGCCTTCCACGAAGCTCTGGTGCAGGGCACGGAGCCCCCGGTGCGCGCCGAAGACGGCGCGGCGGCCGTGCAGATCGCGCGCGCTGCGATCGAGTCCGTCCGCCGGGGCGCCCCCGTGGAGATTGAGCAAGAAGGAGAGCGACGGTGATCCGCCTGGGGCTCATGAGCTTCGCCCATGTCCACGCCGAGGCATACGTCGAGAACATCCGGGGGATAGCTGACGCCCAGCTGGTCGGCGCCGCCGATGACGATCGGGCCCGCGGTGAGCACTTCGCTGCCAAGCTCGGCGTGCAGTCCTTCCTCACGTACGAGGAACTTCTCGCCCAGCACCTCGATGGCGTTATCGTGTGCTCGGAAAATACGCGGCACCGTGCTCTCGTGGAGATGGCCGCGCGGGCCGGGGTTGGTGTCTTGTGCGAAAAACCCCTCGCCACGACGCTCGCAGATGCACGCGCCATGATCGAGGCCTGTGCGCGAGCGGGTGTAATCCTGATGGTCGCCTTCCCAATGCGGTTCAGCGCTCCACTGCTCCAGGCGCGCCAGGCGGTGGAGGAAGGCCGCGTGGGGAAGATCGCGTGCTGCATCGGCACAAACCAGGGGCAGAACCCCCGCCGGCATCGCGCGTGGTTTGTAGATAAACAGCTGGCCGGCGGCGGCGCGGTCATGGATCACACCGTGCATCTCGTTGACATCCTCAGGTGGTATCTGCGGACCGAAGTAGCCGAGGTCTACGCGCAGACGACCGAGCTGTTGCCAGGCGGCAACGGAGGGGTCGAGACTGGAGGGCTGCTCCTCCTCACCCTGGCGAACGGTCTCTTCGCGTCGATCGACTGCAGCTGGAGTCGGCCGGCGTCGTATCCGACGTGGGGAGGGCTCGCCCTGGAACTGATTGGCGAGCGCGGTGTCCTGCGGGTCGACGCGTTTCGCCAAAACCTCATTATCTACCCCGAGCGGTCACCCGCGATTCAGTGGCAGCCGTGGGGATCCGATGCCAATCAAGCAATGATAGCGGAATTCGTCGCCGCGATTCGCGAGCACAGGGACCCTGCCGTGACAGGGACCGATGGGTACCGGGCCCTCGAGGTCATCAGCGCGGCGTACGAGTCGGCGCGAACTGGACAGCCAGTGCGCCTTCCCGTGGCCGACCAACATACGGAGGGGGCATGAGTCGTCACACGGATGTGAGAGCATAGGCGAGGAGGCACGCGACCTAATGGACAGACAAGTCCCGATGGCAGACGTGAAACGCATCGCCCTGATTGCGCATGACAACAAGAAGCAGGATCTTCTAGCCTGGGCGGGGTTCAACAAGGATCTGTTGGCCCGACACACACTATTTGCGACGGAAACGACCGGCCGGCTCCTGGAGCAGCACTTCGGCCTACAGGTGGCCAAATTCCGCAGCGGGCCGCTGGGAGGCGATCAGCAAATTGGGGCCAAGATCACCGATGGCGAGATCGACTTCTTAATCTTCTTCTGGGACCCGCTCGCACCGCACCCCCATGACCCCGACGTGAAGGCCCTCCTCCGTGTCGCGGTCGTCTGGAACATCCCCGTCGCCTGCAACCGGGCTTCTGCAGACTTCATGATCTCGTCACCGTTGATGAAGGGCGAATACCGGCGGTCGATCCCAGCGTACGGGGACGCGAAGGTTTAGAGCACGCCGGAGAGGACCGGCTACCCCGCGGAGAGCGTCCACCGACGGAAGCCCTGGGTGGGATTCCACCGCATGGCAAACCGCTCGCGGCCAAAGACGATGTAGGCGGCATGACCGATATCGACCGAGAATAGGTGGTACGGTTCGGCCGGCCGCCACGCAATCTTCGCCTCAAGGACGTCACCGTACCGTCGGCGCATGGCCGGATCGGCGACGTCAGTTACCTGGCCGTATACCTTGAAATCGCCGTCCGTCCCCTCGCGGTCGCAAGTCACACTGTGCACAACCACCCGCGGATCACGCAAGAGATCGAGAGCTTTCTTCGAGCGCCACATCATTCCCAGCAGGAGTTGTGTGTCGACGATGTAGGCCTCAACCGGACTAATACGCGGCCACCCGTTGGCGCGCAGCGTGCCGATGAGGGCCAATCCGGGTCCCTCCAGACGTTTCTGCCCGATGGCCGCGAGTTCAGGGGACGCCAGAGTAAACTGATGCCAGTTCACGAGAATGCACCTCCACCCCGCCACAGCTTAGAAGTTAAGGCGCCCCACGCCTCTGTGATCAAGTGGGGGACTTGCGAGATGCGCACACCCGTTTGACAGTCGGAGTTCAGGTCCTTTACCCGACCTGCTGACTCAAGGGCCTCACTGATGATTGACCGCCGCGAACGTGCAGACGTGATCGGCTTGAGGCACTTCACTTTTCTCCCCCCCTAATCAATTGGTTAATACGCGACATCTTCTGGACGCAGCAGGGGTGCGCGTACACACGCGCGAAGCGTCGTGCATATTATGCCTGAACAACGCTCCGCCAAATCTCCGGTGTGGCTGAAGCGTCTGGGCAGCCGGATCCGGCAGGCCCGCCGCACCCGGGGATTCACCCAAACGGACATCGCGAAGCCGAATCTGACCAAGAGCTTCATCAGTTTGCTAGAGTCCGGGCGGACCTACCCGTCTGTAAGTACGCTGGTTACCCTTGCCAGTCGCCTGCAGACGTCATTGGGGTTGCTCTTGCTGGAAACCCCCCAATTGCCTCGCGAGACCGCGCTCAACCTGCTGGAGTTGGCCAGGGCGAATGCGCCGGCTCACGCCGCCTCCACCGATCGGTTGCTCTCCGCGGCTGAAGTCCTCTCCGAAGACGTCGACGATCTGCGCGGAGAACTCCTGATGACACGCGGCGATATCGCCTTGATGCAGGGGCGACCGAAAGACGCCGAGCGCGCCTTTGCCGACGTGCTCACCTATAGCCGCAAGCGGCACCTCCCCTCCTTCGAGCCCCGGGCGACGGCCCGGATCGCCCATCTGGCGTTAGCCCGCCATGAGGACGACCACGGCCAGGCCCACTTGGAAGAGGCGCTTAAACAATTCCGTGCTACCCGCACGTTGCGATCCGTCGATGGATGCGACGCGCTGCTGGCCTACGGCGAACTCCTCAGCCGCCAGGGGCGGACCGCGCGAGCGCAGCGCGTCTTGGAAGAAGTCGCCCAGGTTGCCCAGAGGCAGGACCTCCCTCTGACGCTGGGTCGGGCGCAGTTGGGGGTGGGGCGGATTCACCTCGCCGCCGGCCGGACGGCGCAAGCTGTGGCTGCGTTGCGCAGCGCGCGGGACGGGTTAATGACTGCGGGCGACTCTGCCGAGGGAGCCACCGCCCTGCAGATGCTCGGGAAGCTACTTGCCGATGCGGGGGAGTTGCAAGACGCGCACGACGCCCTGCAGAGTGCGCTGCAGGCACAGGAGCGGTTGGGCACCACCCGCAGTCGCGCTGCGACCCTCGACGATTTGGCACGGGTCCTGGTCCGAATGGGCAAGATCGCCGACGGACAGCGCGAGGCGAAAGCTGCGCTGGCGCTCGCTGAGGAACACCACGATGTGGTGCAAAAGGCACGCTCTCTCGTGACGCTGGCGCAGGTGGCCCGTGCGCAGCACCGCTGGAAGCAGGCGATCGACCAGTTCAAAGAAGCGGTCGAAGGATTCCGGCGCGCGAGACTGTCGATCGAACTCGCAGAGGCGGCCCGGGAATTGGGAATGCTCCTTAAGGAACGCGGGGAGCATGCCCAGGCGGCCGACTACCTCGCGATGGCAATCTCCATCGAAGCAGAAACGCGCAAGCGCCCCACCGCCTAACCCGCACGGCTCGCTCGCTCATCAACCGCCATCGCGCATCCAGGTCCATCGCCCCGCGCATCTTCCTCCGTCGGCTAGTGTGCTCAAAATCGCTCCGCAGAACGTTCCACTAATCTTCTCAACAACTTGTGCCCGCTGGCCGTTCCCGGCGCCCTATGCCAAGTAACGGGAGGGCAGGGGAACTTCTGGTTTCCCAATTGCGTAACCGGAGGGCAAAGCTTAACCGAACTCTGAGCACGGAGGGGATTCAAATGGGGAGAATTGCGGTAGTTCTAGTAGTTATCTTGAGTCTTATCACCATGCCGCTGCTTTCGGCCCACGCGGCCACCACTAACACCGCCCCGGCTCTCAAGCGGGTGGATGGGCTGCTCGACAGGTCGCTGAGGGAGTTGAAGGCGGCCGAGCGGTTCGCGGACCAGAAGCACCTGGGCCGAATCGACCGCACGACAGATCAGGGCATGAAGCTGGCCCGCTCGGCGGAGAACACGATCGACAACGCACTACGCATAGTGCGACGGGCCGGAGAGAAGCCTTTGACCAAGGCCCAACACGACCAACTCGAGCGGGTCGTCATGCGAGCGCAGCACGAACTGCGTCAGGCTGAGGCCATGCTCGACAAGGCAACGCAGCAGGGACAAGACTTCAAGCGGCTGCGGGAGATGTTCAGCCGCGCGGACCAACAGTTGGACGAAGCATTGAAGCTTGTTCATCAGGTGGTCGCAGGGATGTAAGCTCGTTGCACCACATCGGATTCGCCGCAATGCGCAGCAGCCGGAGCTAACTCCGGCTGCTGCTGTCATCTCCGTCAGTTGAGTGGCGTGACCTCTGCTAAGCCCTGCGCCATCCGTGCGATGGCCTGTTCCGCTTCCTGCCGCGTTAGGGCCCGCAGCGTCTCAGTGCGGGAGTTGCCGCCAGAACCAAGGGAAAACAGAAATGCACTTACAGCTCTGTCGTCCGGGGCATCGACGATCGCTACGAAATCATAGCGCCCCATGGTCCGATAGAGGTCCTTTACCCGACCGCCAACCTTCTCGCAGAGTGTGCGAAGGGCTTCCTCGCGCTTGAGAGATTCTCGGATATTACGGATTCCTCGGTCTGTCCAGTTACCGAGCACGACGTACGTCGACATGTCCGTCCTTTCTTCGACTATATGCCCCTGGCCTTGCGAGGCTCCTTGGTAATCCCATACCAGAGGAAGACTGCTCCGATCAGCACGAACAAGGGCTCAATCGCCACGTCTTCTCGGTGGTTGGTTACGTGATGCAGGCCAAAAATCCAATGCACCCAAATGATGTCAAAAAACAGGACCAACCCTGTGCCTGCAAGCACACCCAGGAAGAATGAGTGCGATCTAGTGCGTCCGCTCCAGACCAAGAATCCAATGAGGACCGCAAAGGCGAGGGCTAGAACTATGTTTCGTCCGGTGAGTCCTGCGACTTGAAACATTGCCTCCTCCTAAGCGCGTCAGTCCCATCTGCGCACAGCCTTGAAACTCACATCTCCTTCTAGGTCCAGACCGTTCAGATACACATACGTCCAGGAATCTCTTCGCTTGGTCAGAACTGCCTACCTATCTCAGTGTTGTAGCGTCCACCTTCGAACAATATGGCTGAAGAACGCCGACTGGTCACGATACTCTTTGCGGACGTCACAGGGTCCACCGCCCTTGGTGAAAACTCTCGACCCAGAAGATGTTCGCGCCCTCATAGCCCAGTTCTTCGCGATTTGCAAGGAAGTCATTACCACCCATGGAGGCACACTCGAGAAATTCATCGGGGACGCGGTGATGGCCGTCTTTGGTCTTTCGCAGGCGCATGGCGATGACGGCCAGCGGGCCCTTAGCGCCGCGCTGGAGTTGCGGGATCGCGTGAAGCAGGATCCAACGCTGCGAGAACGGCTGCCTATCCGCATGGGCGTCAACACGGGGGAGGTGGTCGCGGCCCGCGACCCGAGCGCGGGCGACTTTCTAATCACCGGCGATCCGGTCAACGTCGCCGCCAGACTGCAGCAGGCTGCAGAACCCTGGACCGTCCTCTGCAGCGAGCGGACGGCCCGCGCGGCGGGCGATGCGTTCATCTTTGGACAACCGGTCGCACTCGTGACCAAGGGCAAGGCCAAACCGGTCAAGGCAGTCTCCGTCATCGGACGCGCAGCCCGGGTGGTCCGGAAAGTCCCTCTTATCGGGCGGGATACGGAACTCGCCCACTTGGAGCTGGTGACCCGACAGGCGTTTACGCAACGGCGCCCGTTCCTGGTAAATCTGGTCGCTCCCGCTGGAACGGGCAAAACCCGCCTGCTAGAGGAGTTCCTGGACCGCCTTCCTTCGCTGGTTCCGCATGCGAACGTGGCCATCGCGCAGTGCCTGCCGTATGGGCAACGCCTGACATACTGGCCGCTCCGCGCCGTTCTGTTTCGCATCGTGGGGATTCAAGAGGATGCACCTCCCGATCGGATTCGCGCTGCCGTTGCCGCATGGTGCCACGACGCCGGCGTGGAGCAGCCTCAACGGATGGCCGACATGCTCGCCGCTACCGTCGGAGCCGCGGAACTCGAAGCCATCGACCGAGACGCTCTGTTCGGGGCCTGGCGAACTCTAGTCGAAGCAGCCTCGCGCCGGCGGCCACTCGTGCTGGCGTTTGAGGACCTTCATTGGTCGAGCGAGACCCTCCTCGATTTGGTCGAGTTCGTCATGCAGCCGCGGGGTGATTCCTCCGTTCTCATCATCGCCCTAGCCCGGCCCGAACTGTTGGACCGCCGTCCCGGGTGGGGCGGCGGACGACGGAACTATGTCTCCCTCGCGCTCGAGCCGCTTCCCGACACGGCGGTCGAGGCGCTGGTGGAGCATTTGTTGGGCCGGCCGTCATCACAAGTCGTCGCGCGAGTGGTCGAGCGCGCTGATGGCAACCCGTTCTATGCCGGCGAAACCGTCCGCGCGATCATGGACCGGGTCCCGTCCCTAGATGATGAAACCACCCTTTCGCGCACGCTCGCAGAACTCCCCGACACCGTCCAGGCGACCGTACTGGCGCGCCTCGATTTGCTCCACCCGGCCGAGCGTCGGGTGCTGCAGCTGGGCGCGGTTTTCGGGCGAACCTTCCGGACTCCCGGAATCGCGGCGCTCGATCGCACCCTTGCCGGACAGGTCACCGGTCTGGCGGACCGCCTGATGGCGCGAGACCTCATCCGGCCGGACGGACGCGGACCGGTTCACGTTTAGGCACATCCTCATCCGCGAAGTCGCGTATCAAACGTTGCCGCGGGCCGAGCGCGCTAGTCTTCACGCCATCGCCGGAGAATGGCTCGAAGCACAGGCAGCCGGCAGAGAAGATGCCCTGGCGAGTTGATCGCCTACCATTACCGGGAAGCGGCGACCTTGGGCTCGACGTTGCGGCAAGCCGAGACTCACCCGATCCGGGCGCGAGCGGTGCACTGGCTGGGACGGGCTGCCGCCACCGCTCTGGCCGGAGCTGCCCTGGAAGAAGCCGCGAGACACCTGCGCGCCGCTATCGAGCTTGCCGATTCCACCGATCACCCTGAACTCTACGAACGGCTGGGGGATGTCCATGTCGGTGGAGACGCTAGCGCGGAGGCGTACGGAACAGCGCTCACGTTATGCAGGGAGGCCGGGCGCCCTCCCGATCAAGAACTGCGGGTTCTCGCCAAGCTCCTTACGGTGCTCATGCGCTATCAAGGTTCTGTGGCCTCCAGACCTTCAGACGACACCATGGCGCAGATGCGCGCCGAGGGTCATGCGCTTATGCCGCTGGTCAAAGATCAGCGGACGATCGCCGCGTTTCTCGTTGGAGAGGGCTTCTACCCATTCTGGCGGCTGGGGGATGGAACCGCAGAAGATGTGATCTCTGCAGAAGCGAGCGCGCGGCGCGGTCTCGAAATCGCCGAACGCCTCGACGATGCCAAGTTGCGAAGCACAGCATTGGACGCGATCAGCGGATGCGCTCAAGCCCGAGGGGCGTGGCGGGAGGTCGTCCCGCTGGCCGAACAGCGACTGGCGTTTCAGGACCGGTTGGATCTCTTCGAACGGATGGACGCGTACGCGATGATGACCTGGGGATCTGTGCTTGGGGGAGATCTGGACACGGCCGATCGGGTATCCTCTACAGGGCTGGCCCTCCTGCAGCCCGGGCAAGCTTCCACGATGGCGTTGCACCTCGCGGCATGGCAGATTTATGCGCTGACCCTGCGGGGCAAGTGGGACGACGCGCTGACGACCGCCGCCAAAGCGAAGCGCCTCTGGATCGAAAGCAACCGCATCGCAGCAGGCTACGCAACGCGGGGTTTTGCCACCGCGCTAGATGTCGCACGGGCGCGGCGGGACGAAAAGACCATCGAAGACCTCAAGGAGATCATCGAGGACATCCTCCAAAAATTCCGCGCGGCCCGAACCGATGCACCCGTGGTGCTGCGGATCGAGCCATATGCCCGTCTAAACTTCGCAGGCCTGATCCGCTACGTCGAGGCCTTCTCTTTCCGCCATCTCCCGTCAATCGAGCACTACGAGCGGACGCTCTCGCTGCTCACGGACCATCGACGCCTAGCCTCAGCGGATATTACGCACCGGATAGCCGCGTTCGCCGCTGAGTTCAACTACACGCTTCTCGAAGCGCAGGCGCGGCGGGCCCTGGGCGTAATGGCCAAGAATCGAGAGGAACTCGAGCGGGCTGTCACCCTCTTCCGCGGAACCGGCGCGGTACCGTATGAAGCGCGCGCCCGTTGTGAACACGCCATCGTCGTGGGCGATGAGAGCGAATTCGTTGATGCAGAACGCGTCCTGGAACAATTGGGCGACATCGATCAGCTTGAACGCCTCACCGTCGCCCGCAAGAAGACCTCATAGGCGCACGTGACGGGCAGTGCCCTCGCGGGCAGGAACCCGAGTGGTGGGCTTGAAGTGCTGCGTGACTCCCGACACGAGGATCGCCGTGTCCACGCGACCGACCGGCACGGTCACGCTCGTCTTCACAGACATCGAGGGATCCACCCGTCTGCTCGCCCAGTTGGGCGATCGTTATGCCGAGCTTCTCGCCGCCTACCGGTCATTGCTACGGAAGACGTTTGGGGACTATCGCGGCCATGAGGTGGGGGCAGAAGGCGATTCCCTCTTCTACGCGTTCCCCCGGGCCAAAGATGGGCTGGCCGCGGCCCTGGCTGGCCAACGCAATATCGCCTCACACCCATGGCCATCGGACACCAGGCTGCTCGTCCGAATGGGGGTGCACACGGGGGAACCGCTTTCGGTAGCGGCAGGGTACATTGGCCTCGACGTCCACCTCGTAGCCCGGATCTGTGCCGCGGGGCACGGCGGGCAGATCTTAGTTTCGCGTACGACCAGAGAGCTGGTGCACGAGGACTCCCCGACGGAGACTATCCTGCGCGATCTTGGCGAGCACCGGCTAAAGGACTTTGATCAGCCCCAGCGTCTCTTTCAGGTCGTAGCCCCCGGTTTGCGAGAAACGTTCCCGCCACTGAAGACATCGGTCATCCTCCGGAACCTCCCAGCGCAGCGGACAACGTTTATCGGCCGAGAGAAAGAGCTCGAGGACATCAAGCAACTCGCCCACACTGCGCGTCTCGTCACGCTGACCGGACCGGGAGGAACGGGGAAGACCCGCTTAGCACTTCATGCGGCCGCTGACGTCGCGGACCACTACCCTGATGGGGTATGGTGGGTTGACCTGGCCCCGCTATCAGACCCTGCGCTCGTGCCGCACACCATCGTATCGTCTCTGGCCCTGCATCGACTCAACCAGTTCAGCGCTGATCTCCCGAACTCGCTCGCAGACTACCTGCGCACCAAAACCCTGCTGTTGCTCCTTGATAACTGCGAGCACCTCCTCTCCGGGTGCGCCGAGGTTGCCGACCAGCTGCTCACCCGATGCCCCCACCTCACGCTGTTCGCCACAAGCCGCGAGGCGTTGGGGATCACAGGAGAGTCGGTGTACATCGTTCCTCCGCTGTCCTTGCCCGATCCTCGCGAGGCTCTGCGGCCAGAGCACGTCACCCGCTATGAAGCCATCACTCTCTTTGCGGAGCGAGCCGTCGCAGCCGACAGATCATTCAAGATCAGTGACCACACTGCTCCTGCAGTCGTCCGGATCTGCACGCGGCTGGACGGGATGCCGCTCGCCATTGAGATGGCCGCCGCGCGGGTGCGGGTCCTTTCCGTGGATGACATCGCGTCGCGCTTGGACGACCGCTTTCGCTTGCTCACCGGCGGGAGCCGGACCGCTCTGCCACGCCATCAGACATTGCGGGCAACGCTGGACTGGAGTTTCGCCCTCCTCTCGGGAGATGAACAAGTGCTGTTTCGCCGGCTGGCCGTATTCTCCGGGGGGGCGACGCTCGAAGCGGTCGAGGCGGTCTGCTGCGGAGGCAAGGTGGACGAAGCCCACGTCTTCGAGCTCCTGACACAGCTGGTCGAGAAGTCATTGGTGATCCGACAGGGCCACAATGGGCAGAGCCGATTCCGGATGCTGGAAACCATTCGGGAGTATGCGCGCGGCAAGATGTCAGAGGCGGCGGAATCGGAGGGGATTGCTGCCCAACACCTCGCCTATTTCTCCCGGCAGGCCCTCGCCATTGAGCAGGCATCGGTGGCCTTTGATCCGTGGCTGGAGCAGATGGACACGGAAAACGAGAATCTGCGGACGGCTCTGGAGTGGGCGCGTGAACACCAGGCGCACGAGGTTTTTGTGGAGATGGCCACCGCGCTGTGGCGCTTCTGGTTCCACCGGGGCCACTTGATGGAAGGGCGGCAAACATTGGAACGCGCGCTCAGTAATCCCGACACACCGCCCCAGCTACGGGCGAAGGCCCTGAACGGCGCCGCCTACCTGACGATGTGGATGGATGAGTACAAACAGGCGGCAGGCCTGTGCGAACAAAGCTTCGCCCTCTCTCGCCCCCTCGGCGATGCGGAGACGATGGCGCTCTCGGCCGCCATCGGAGGCCACGCCGTCTGGCACACCGGCGACGAGAAGAAAGGTCTCGCGTTGGGTGAGGACGGTCTAGTCCTTGCTCGGAAGACCGGAAATCCGCAGACGATGCTCTGGGCCCTGCGCGAGTATTCCTACGTGTTATGGCACATGGGGGCCATCGATCAAGGGGAGCCGGTGTTTGCGGAATACCTCACCGTCGCGCGCCAGGTGAGAAACAGCCCTGCCGCAGTCGACGGGCTTCGCCTGCTGGCCGAAGCCGCGGTCCACCGTGGCCAGTACGCGCGCGCGGTCCAGTTGTGCGAAGAAGCTCTGGCGATTTCGTTGCTCCAAAATGATCGCATCATCGGATCAGTGTTGCGAGTGTGCTTGGGAAACGCGCTCCTGGCCGAGGGGGAGTACGGACGCGCCGGAAGAGTGTATGCAGAAACGTTGCCCGAGTTGGAGGTCGTCTGGCAGAAGTGGTGGCTGGCACGCTGCCTGGAAGGACTCGCCCGCGTTTTCTCCGCCCGCCAGCGTTACGCAGACTCGATCCGTTTACTCGGGGCCGCGGACGCAATCCGGGAATCGGTAGGGCCAGCGCCGCCCTCCGATCAAACGTTCTTAGCGAAAGCTCGTGCCGCGGCCATGGAGGTCCTGGGAGCGGATGCGTTCAGTGCGACCTGGGCCGAGGGGCGAGCGCTGCCCGTGAGAGGGGCGATCGAGATCGCCAAAGGCGCGAACGCCGCGGAAGGGTCGTGACCACCGTGAGGAATGTGCTCTGGCGGAGGGGGTGGGACTCGAACCCACAAGGGGCTTTCACCCCGCCGGTTTTCGAGACCGGTCCCTTAGCCAGTTCGGGGCACCCCTCCATCGGTCCCGATTATAGTCGATCGATGGCGCCCTGCACGGAAGTGAGCGGTCTACGGCGCGCTAAACGCGGTGGGGAGAGGGAGCAAGGTGACGTCCGGCCGCCGGTGGCGGAGTCGCAGGAACCGGCTGACGCCGAGGGGTTCGTTGCCGTTCCCGTGCACAAGAATGAAACTTCCGTCCCGGGCCCGCTGCCCTTTGGCGAGCCACGCGTCTGAGCCGATGGGAATCAGCGACAAAGCGCGCAGCTGTTCGACCATCTCGCCGTTAGAGACCAGCCCGGGAAAGCGGAAGAACGGAGAGGGGATGAGTCCGCGCTCGAGCAACGCCACCTCAGTCCGCAGCACCTGCGCTTGGAAGTCGACTCCGGGGGACAAGAGGAAGTTGTTATCAGCCGGGATGTTGGGCGTGTACGGATGATCGTAGGAGTGATTGACCCACGTGATCGCGAGATGGTTATCTCGGACCTGCTCTTTGAGCCAGGTCAGGTCTTGAGGGTGATGCTCCATCCACTGTCCGGTAATCGCGACCGCAACCGGGAGGGGGGTCATCGGCGGAGCCCCCTCCTCCAGCATCTGTTGGAACAGGGTACGATCCATCGGTTTGGTCGTGGGACACAGATCTACTGTTAGGTAAATCCCGTCCACCGAATGCGTGGCGTGGATCGCGCCGTAGTTCCGCAGGTGGTACGGCGGGGCCGTGTACCGCAGCAACGCATGACCGAACGGTGTCTCCCGGAGTTCGTCGAAAGTGGCCGGGCCGTCCAAGGCGACCGCAGATGCGCGCGTCACAGATGACTCGAACGTCTGCGGGTTGACCAGAAGGAAGTAGGAGGTCCCTCCGCGCACAAACCGCCGCACTGCAATGAAGCGGCTTCCCGACGGCGCGTGCACCCACTGGAAGCTGACCCGATAATCCGCCATCCCGTCCGAGCGGACTTTCGCATCGGACACGGGTAGAGGCAGCACGAGCAAGAGAAGCACCGCTGCATGCACTATTCGTGCGATCAGCCGACCCATAGCCCGTCCCTTCACCGTCCGCGCGGGACCCCTAAACGATCGCGCGGGCTGTGCCCACCCACTACCCGACCCCTCAGGTAACCTCTCACCTTCTGTGTACCCCCCGTGCAACGACTCAGACGGTGATCCGCTGGCCGCGCTCAGGAACAGCAGCCTCGACACCAAGCGTCCGAAGGTGAGCGACAAGAGCTGACGCCTGCGCTTCTTCGCCGTGGACGAGGAAGACCCGACCGAGGTGCGGAATCGCCCGCACCCATCCTATCAGATCGTCTCGGTCCCCGTGCGCGCTGAACGCCTCGATCTTCTGTACCTGGAGTCGCACCTGGTGGGGTTCGCCAAAGACGTTCACCGGAGAGACACCGTCAGCCAGCCGCCGGCCGAGGGTGTTCGCCGCTTGGAACGACACGATGAGGAGGGCCGATAGAGGATCCTCGATATGATGACGCAGGTGATGGAGGATGCGGCCGGATTCACACATCCCCGACGTCGCCATGACAATGAACGGATCCGTCAAGTCATTGAGTTGTTGGGACTCCTGCGCCGATCGGACGTAGCGCAGCCGCTTAAAACCAAAGGGGTCGCCCTCGCCGCTCAGGTAGGAGCGCGTCTGATCATTGAAGCACTCGGGGTGCGCCCTGAAGATCTCGGTGGCGTCGACCGCCATCGGGCTGTCCACGAACGTGGGCACGACGGGGATCTGCCCGGCATCCTGGAGGCGGTGCAGAGAATAGGTGAGATCCTGGGTGCGGCCGATCGCAAAGGCAGGGACCAGCACCTTGCCGCCGCGCGCGATCGCCTGCGCCACGGCGGTGCCCAGCATCTGGTCGCCGTGAGCGATCGTGTCGTGAGTGCGATCCCCATAGGTGGACTCCATCAGAACCACATCGCCCGCGGGTGGAACCTCGGCAGCCCGGAGAATCGGGGCGTCGTGGCGGCCCAGGTCGCCGGAAAAGACAAGCGTGCGCCCATCAACCTCCACGACGACAACTGCCGAGCCCAGGATGTGCCCGGCGTCGTAGAAGGTACACCTCACCCCTCCGATCTGAAACGGTTGCCGGTACGGCACAGGGGTGAGGTGGGTGATGGCGCGCTCGGCATCGTCTTCGGTATAGAGCGGCTGGGTAGGGGGCTGGCCGTGTTGCGCGCGTATCTTGTTGACGAAGCGGATGTCTTGCGCCTGGATCTTGGCGCTGTCGCGCAAGATGAGCGCGGTCAGGTCGCGCGTCGCGGGCGTGCAGTAGATCGCGTTGTGAAATCCCTGCTGCACTAGTGTCGGCAGGTTCCCGCAGTGGTCTAGGTGGGCGTGGGAGAGCACGACGGCGCCGAGACTGGCGGGAGGAAAGGGAAAATGGCTGTTGATCTCAACCGACTCCGCGCGCCGGCCCTGGAACAGGCCGCAGTCCAGCAGGACGCGCTGCTCCCCGCTCTCGACGAGGTGCATCGACCCAGTAACCGTGCGCACCGCGCCGAACACTGTGACCGTCGCCATAGGCTGCCGTTACCGGATTCGGGAGACGATCAGCGGGGGCCTGTCGAATGAGGTGAGCTGATGAAACTAGTGA
>DASWFZ010000099.1:0-4712 GCA_036393975.1 bacterium
GAGCAACCGCCGCGCTTCTTGATGGGCATCTGCATTGACGCGCGTGATGCGTTGAACGCGCAATTCATGGCGCTTTTGGGGACCCTTGCG
Organism: bacterium; assembly: GCA_036393975.1. Classification (GTDB taxonomy): domain Bacteria; phylum Sysuimicrobiota; class Sysuimicrobiia; order Sysuimicrobiales; family Kaftiobacteriaceae; genus 13-1-40CM-64-14. The sequence goes on from DASWFZ010000099.1 coordinate 91, forward strand.
CCAAGGAGCCAACTTTCTTTCCCGCAGACGTTGTTGCTGCCATTCGGGTAACCCAACCTGTCGCAGCCATATGGAGAGGGACGATTTTGCGACCGGCACTCGGCGTCTGATTTCAGAGTAGGAAAGACCTTGTTGTCGAAAAGCGATCGCCTGCTCACGCTCACGCCGCTTACTCTGCATGACTCCTCACCTCAGAGAAACGCGATGGCGTCGATCTCGACCAACGCATCCCTCGGCAGTTTCGCCGCCTGCACGGTCGTGCGGGCGGGCGGTAATTCTCTAAAATAGCTGCCATACTCTTCGTTCATGGGCCCAAAGTCATTCATGTCCTTGAGGAACACGGAGCACTGGACGACATGGTCCAGCGAGGTCCCGGCGGCGTGCAACACCGCTTTGATATTGTCGAGGACGCGCCGAGTTTGGGTCTTGATGTCCTGACCAACCATCTGTCCCGTGCGCGGGTCCAACGCCGTCTGACCTGAGACAAAGACGAATCCGTTCGCCTTGATCGCTTGCGAGTACGGGCCGATGGCCTGGGGGGCGGCATCGGTCTTGACGATGTCACGTGGCACGACTCATCCTCCTCAAAGGTTTGATTGAATCGCTGACGATGTTCGGCGGAGCCTCGGAAGGTGTCCTGCAATTGGCCTCAGGGACGGTGGAAGCGTCTTCGTATGCTGGTCAGCTCTGCGGGAGGGCACCAGTGTCGTCGTCGTGGCAAGTTAGTGGAAGGAAGAGGCGCTGATTAGGCAGTTTTCGCGGCGGGAACAATCCGGGCCCGAATAGCGCGGACCGCCTGCGCCTGCTCGTCGGCATGGTAGGACGACCGCACCAGCGGGCCGGACTCCACGTATTTGAACCCCATCTCCAATCCCACCCTCTTCAATTCCGCAAACTCATCAGGCGTGTAATACCGGTCAATCGGATGGTAGTCGGATCCGGGACGCAAGTACTGCCCCAGCGTTAAGATATCGCAGTCGACCGATCGCAGATCGGTCATAGTCTGCAGCAGCTCATCCCAGGTCTCGCCCATCCCCAGGATGACGCCGCTCTTCGTAAACGACGTATATCCCCATTCCTTCACCCGGCGCAGCAACTCCAGCGACCGCCCGTAGTCCCCACCATGGCGCACCACCCGAAACACACGCGGGACACTCTCGATGTTGTGTCCAAGAATCTCTGGCCCCGCCTCCAGCGTCCTCTGCAGTGCTGCGGCATCACCTTTGTAATCCGGGATCAGGACCTCCACGGTGCACTCGGGAGTGTAGGCGTGGATTTTCTGGATCGTGGCCGCAAAAATCCCCGCGCCACCGTCGGCGAGGTCATCGCGGTTCACTGACGTGATCACCGCGTGGCGGAGCCCCATCGCCTGTACCGCCCGGCTGACCCGTTCGGGCTCTTGAAGGTCCAGTTCCGTGGGCAGCCCGTGGGCAATCGCGCAGTACCTGCAGTTCCGCGTGCACAGATTGCCGAGCACCAGGAACGTGGCGGTGCGCCGTCCCCAACACTCGCCGATGTTCGGGCACCGTGCTTCCTCGCAGACCGTGTGCAGCGTCTGCGTCCGCATAATGCCGACGAGGTCTTGATAGTCGGGACCGCTCGGCAGGCGGGCCTTCAGCCACTCTGGCCGCCGACCGGGGCCCGGCAGGACTCGGGTTGATACCTCACTCATCTAATTCGCTCGCTCCTCAGAAGTCGCGCACGGCGCGTTCGCCGCCGGTGAAACTCTCCAGCTTCTGGCGCATCCGGTGCAAGAACTGGTCGGCGATTGCGCCGTCAAAGATGCGGTGATCAAACGCCAGTCCCAAATGCATGATCTCGCGAATCACCACGGCGCCGTCACGCACCACGGGGCGTTTTACGATCGCATCCGTGGCGATGATCGTCGCTTGTCCAGGCACGATGATCGGCATCGACCAGATGGACCCGAACACGCCGGGGTTGGTGAGCGTAAGGGTGCCGCCCTGCACGTCCTCGAGCGCGAGCTTCCCCTCACGCGCCTTGCCACTGAGCATTTCCACCTGCTTGGCAAGGCCCGTAAGATTCTCCTGGTCGGCCGCCTTGATCACGGCCACGATGAGGCCGTCCTCGAGCGCGATGCCGATGCCGAGATTGACCGCCTTGCGCAGCAGGATCCCCTCTTCCGTCCACGAGGAATTGACGATGGGAAACGCCTTCACAGCGTCCACGGCCGCGCGGAGGAAGAACGCCGTATACGTGATGTTCACGCCCTCGCGCGCGCGCCACGCGTCTTTGTGTGCCTCCCGCTCGCGCACAAGAGTCGACAGATCCACCTCAATCACACCATAAGCGTGGGGGATCTCGCGTTTCGACTGCGCCATGCGCTGCGCGACAGACCGTCGCAGCGGACTCAGTTTGAGCAGCTGGTCGCCCGCATGCAGCGAAGTCGGCGCCGCGCGCTCGGTTGTGCCGCGGCGCTGGAGGTAGGCGAGGAGATCCTCCTTCGTGACGCGGCCACCCGCACCCGTCCCCGGAATCTGCGCCACTTCTTCCACCGATACTCCACGCTCTGCGGCTAGATTGCGGACTACGGGAGACAAGCGAGCCCCCTCTGCTGTCACCGGAGCCCGCGGGGCAGACCCCCCGACTGACACCGGGGCAGGCGGGGCGGCTGGTCTAGCCTCAGCGGGTGCGTCGGCAGTCTCCATGACTGCGATCGGCGTCCCGACCGCCACGGTTTGCCCTTCGGGGATGAGGACCTTGGTAAGCACACCTTCGTGCGGGGACGGCATCTCCACATTTACTTTGTCGGTGATGATTTCCACCAATGGCTCAAACCGCTCCACCCGGTCCCCCGGGTGTTTGAGCCATTTCCCGATGGTGCCCTCATAAGTGCTCTCGCCCAACTGAGGGAGTTTCACCTCGACAGGCATCACGGCATCTCCGTCATGCGTCGGTCACCGCGGTCCTGTAGAAAGGGGATAGCACGTGACGTCCGCATCGTGGGGATCGTTCCGATCGCAGGGAGAATCTCAGTAAGCCGCCAGTTTGCGCATCGCCGCCGCAATCTTGTCCTTGGTCACGACAAACCATTCTTCCAGCGGCTTGGCGAAGGGAACTCCCGGCACATCGGGCGCGGCCACCCGCATCACGGGCGCGTCCAGATCGGAAAACGCATGCTCGGCGATGAGGGCGGCGATCTCGGCTCCATAGCCCATGAAGGAGTTGTCTTCGTACACGATGAGCGCGCGGTTGGTCTTCGCCACCGAAGTTAAGATGGTGCCCCTGTCTAACGGCGCGAGGGTGCGGATATCAACGACCTCCGCCTCGATGCCCTCGGCGGCAGCAGCGTCCGCCGCGGCGAGGGATTCATGAAGCATCCATCCATAGGCGAATACTGACAGATCTTTCCCCTGACGGCGCACCGCCGACGGCCCGATGGGCACCGTGTAGTCGCCATCAGGCACCTCGCCCTTCACGACCCGATATATCCGTTTGTGTTCCAAGAAGAGAACTGGATCGGGGTCGCGGATCGCCGCCTTCAGCATCCCCTTCGCGTCATACGGCGTCGCGGGGGCCACGACTTTCAATCCCGGCACGTGGGCGTAGAAGGCCTCAATGGACTGTGAGTGGTACAGGGCTGTGCCGTGCGACGCCCCATAGGGTGCTCGAAACACGACCGGGCAGCTAAACGCGTTGTTGGATCGATAGCGCATCCGCGCCGCTTCGCTCACGATCTGGTCAAAGGCCGGATGGATGAAGTCGGCAAACTGAAACTCCGCGATCGGCAGCAGCCCGTTGCAGGCCATGCCCACCGCGACCCCCGCGATGGAAGACTCTGCGAGGGGGGTATCGATGACACGGTCCTCGCCAAATTTCTCCAGCAAGCCCATCGTGGCCCCGAAGACCCCGCCCTTGCGGCCGACGTCTTCGCCCATCACCAGAACCCGTTCGTCGCGCAACATCTCCTCGTGATGGGCCTGGTTGATCGCGTCGATGTAACGCAACTCTGGCATCGCGGTCTCCTAGTCGCCCTCGGCGAAGACATGCCGCGCGGCGGACGCCGCATCGGGCAGAGGCGCCCGGTCAGCCTCATCGGTAGCCTGGTCGATCTCACGCCGGACGCGGTCGGTGATCTCCTTCAGTTTGGCCTCGCCAAGGACACCCACGCTCTCCAGGTACGTGCGGAAGGTTTGGAGGGGATCCCGACGACGCACCTGCTCCAGCTCTTCTTTGGACCGATAGCGTTCCTGTTGATCGTCACTACTGTGGGACCCCAGCCGGGGCACGCGATACTCGATGAGCGTTGGCCCCTCCCCGCGCCGGGCACGATCATAAGCCTCGCGGGCGACGCGATAACACTCCAGCACATCACTGCCGTCTGCGCGGACTCCCGGCATCCCGTACCCCGCAGCACGCAGGGCCACGCTCTCCACCGCCATCTGCTTGCGCAACGGGACGGAGATCGCGAGCTCGTTGTTCTCCACGATGAAGAGTACTGGACACTTGTGGATGGCCCCGAAGTTCAGGGCCTCGTGCCAGTCCCCTTCACTCGTGCCGCCCTCTCCCACGCTCACCATCGTCACTTCCCCGGTCTTGCGGAGTTTGGCAGCATAGGCGATCCCCACCGCATGCGGGTACTGCGTTCCAACCGGGCTGCT
>DASWFZ010000100.1:0-2533 GCA_036393975.1 bacterium
GTGCTGGATCTCCAAGACTTGGCCCCGACCGATCAGTCAGCTCTCAGTGGTTTTGTGAGAGATCTTGCCACTCAGTTGCATAATCGCAGCCGCCCGCTATCAGTCATCGTGCCGGCCAAACCCCAGGAGACGCGGGCGACGGCAGATGCGTATGATCTGAGGTCGCTGAGTCGGGCGGCTGACTGGATTATCATTCAAGCCTACGACGCGCAGCACGTGGCCGCACCGGCGGCTCCCCTCGCCCCGCTGCCCTGGGTCGATTCCGCAATCCGGCATGCCTTGGGCTATGTCCCCGCATCCCGCCTCATATTGGGGATTGGGCTGTTGGGCTATGATCGGCCCGCGCAGGGCACCGGTGAGATTATCTCGATGCGAGAGGCTGTCGGGCGGGCCCAGCGTGCAGGTGCCCCGATTCTGTGGGATGAGGCTGCCCAGGCCCCGTATTTCACGGCCTTTGGACGCACAGTGTACTTCGAGGATGCGCGCAGTATCGAGCGCAAACTCACAGTCGCCGCGCGCTATCACTTGGCCGGGACCGCGTTTTGGCGGTTGGGCGGGGAGACTGCAGATTTGTGGCAAGTCGCGGAGGCGTTCCTGCGCCCCCCGAGCACAGACGTGTCGTTTACCCATTGATTCGTCCCCGTCTGCACAGTCTGCCGACCGACGCGTGCCTGGCTGATCCCGCAACGACTTTCCCTCCGCCGGTCAACTGACCTCGACATAGGTTCCTCGTAGCATTCGGCTCTTGTTGATCCGTATTTAGGATTTGTCACCAGTTTCACGCGCTTCGCCCCGATTCCGGGGGAATCTCCCAGGTCTTGGACCTGTGATCTGCGGGCAGGCCATGAATGATTAGCCGCCGGAAAGTGCTCCGTCCACACGCCCGACCGCGCCGGAAGACGCAGGCTGCGCGGATCCGCCATCGCTCTGCTCGCACAGGTCGGCCATCCCGGCAGGCCTCGCTGCGGGATCAGGGCCATCGGCTTGCAGTCCCTCCACGTCCGGATGTCCACCCAACCGAGGGGGGGAGGGTATCCGTCCGGCCCTGGCTCTTCCTGATCGTCTTGGGAGTCGCCGTGGTGGGGGCAGCCTGGATCGAACTCTCACCGGTCTTTCACCAGGAGCCCTCATTGCCGCTCCTTGGCGTCGGGTACTTGGTGGACGATGCGGATTCCCGAGCAGGGCTGCAACGACAAGGGCGCTATCTCAACATGGTGATCACGACGAACTTCACGCTGACCGATATCGCCGGGACGTTAGGGGGCCGTCAAAACGCCGAGGTCGTCGACCTCGCCCACCGCATGGGGATGCAGGTGCACTTTCGCGTTGCCAACTCCTCCCGCGGTCGGTGGGGCCGCGATGTCGCGTATGCCGTCCTCACCTATCCGCGGGCGCGGGCTCGCGCCATCGCCAACATCCTGCAGGTGCTCGACGGGTCTGATTACGACGGCGTGAACCTCGATCTCGAAAACATCCCTCCTGGACGCCGGACTGCGCTGACCGCGTTCGTAACCGAGGTGAGTGCCCACGTGCACCAGCGCGGGAAGACCGTGTCGATTGCCGTTCCGGGCAAGACGGTCGATGAAATCGGGCACGACTGGAGCGGCGCCTTTGACCTGACCGCGCTCGGCCGCGTCTGCGATTTTGTGATCCTCATGGCGTACGATCAACACTCGGGCGCTAGCGGGGCCGGTCCGGTCGCCGCACTCCCCTGGGTCGAGGCGGTGACCCAGTTCGCGATCTCGCGAGTGGACCGAGAGAAGATTTTGCTCGGGCTGGCGTTCTATGGCTACAGCTGGCCGCGCCGCGGGGGCGGGATCCCGATCTCGATGAGCCGCGCCGTGAGCCGGGCCGCCGATGCGAAGGTGCCCGTTTTGTGGGATGACCGGAACCTAGTGCCCTACTACCGTTCAGGGACCCGCACCGTCTACTTTGAGGACGCGCGCAGCCTGCAGCTCAAACTTGCCCTCGCCACACGGGAGCATCTTGCCGGCGTTGCGATGTGGCGCCTGGGCCTCGAAGACCCGAGTTTGTGGGAAATGATGGGCCTCTACGTGGGTCGCGGTCGCCCTGCCCCCGGAGGGCCCGCGGGTCCCCCCGAAACTCCCGAATCCGTGGCAGAAACCACGACTGCTTACAAGTAACGGTTAGCGCGGTCGCGGTCTGAATGTCACCGCTCCGTCGTCAGCCACGATGACATCATCGTGAGGATGGTCCGCGGCGATGCGCCGTTTCAGGGCGTCTGTGACGCGTCGCAGTTGTTTGACGTGTTCGGTCACCACCCTCAAGTAAACCCCCCCGAAGAGGGTGAGGGTGGCCGCAAGGATCAGCAGCATCGAGATCGCGTCTCGCCGCGGCGCGCTGCAGAGATCGGACACGACGTTCACGAGTACCGAGACCACGAGCCATACGCCGAGCACTCCGACGAAGACCACGCCCGCCCAGCGCGCCCGTTGGGGCAGACGTGACCAGTACAGTTTGAGCGCGACGGCGAGGGCGATCACGACGACCACCAGGACCCAGAAGCGGAACG
>DASWFZ010000101.1:0-57907 GCA_036393975.1 bacterium
GAAGGTGATCTACCTCGTGCCGATTGGGGCGGCGGGCATCTCGGCGGCGGTGATCCCCGTGAACACGGTGCGATTGGTGGGGATCCACGAGGAGGACCGCGACGAGGAAGAAGGCGAAAACGACAACGAGGAACACAACAACGTGGGCCAGGGGAACCAGAAGGTCGTCTTGGTGGTCACCGGCATCCCCATCCCCAACCTGGCCGTGACGTTCATCGTCCGCCTGTAGATACGCTGCGCATCGTTTCCGATGTGGTCGAGTGGGAGGCACGTGGACAACCGCGTGCCTCCTAGTTTTTCTGGCGGTCTGCGTCCTCTCATCCAGTACAAACCAGCAGCAGATAAGTCCCCTCAATCTGCGTGCCGCTAGTCCTCTGAAGGGACGATCAGCCAGGTACGGAATGGTCCCCCTGCTGAGGTGGACCATGGACGCGTATGACTGGCTGATCGAACACGTGGATCGCACGTATCAGAAAGGCAACTGGGCAGGGACGGGCGTGCGGCCCGCCCTGGAGGGCGTGAGCGCGGAGCTCGCCGCGTGGCGGCCGCACCCCGAGCAGCACACCATCGCGGAGATCGCCTTGCACATGGCCTACTGGAAAGATGCGGTCGGGGCGCGTCTGGCTGAACGTCCGTGGACCTATGATGAGGAGCAGAATTGGCGAACAGTACCCGCCACGCAGGGATGGACGCGCGTAGCCTCGGAACTCCAGGCCGCGCACGAGCGGCTCATGAGTGATCTGCGCGCCTTGTCCGGCACCCGACTCATGGCACCCGTGGGTCCGACGCCGGGGGGCCCGACACGAGAATTGCGCGCGATCGATCTGGTCGTGGACATCGCCACGCACGACCACTACCATGCCGCCCAGATTTTCGTGCTGAAACGGCTCCACGGAGGCCCCGGAGGCGCTGCGGCTTGACCGAGTTGGACGCGTCTGGTAGCGTCCATGAGGTAGGGGATACGCGAGGAGGCGCGGCAGTGGGGATGCAGCAGTCAGTGAGCCAGACCCTTCTGGGCGCGCCTCGTGACGCCTAACTAGCCGCCTGCTTCGCAGCGCGTCGGCCACGGGCACCCCGGACCCCGTGGCTGTTTCATTTCGTGACCCGGCGCCACATCGCGTCGCCGATTAAGGACTAGGAGTTTTGATGGCCGTTTCCGTTCCGTACCGACAACACAGGGAGTTTCTGGTGACCTATTTGCGCCCTCAGCTGCCTCGGGTGGCGCTTCTCAGCGTGCTGCTGTTCACCGGGATTGCCCTGCAGTTGCTCACCCCGCAGATTGTCAGCCGCTTTATCGATGCCGCCCGCGCGGGAGCGACTGCCGAGGCGTTGGCGCGAATGGCGTTCGCGTTCCTGGCCGTCGCGGTCGCCGGCCAAATTATCTCCGTCCTCTCCGTCTACACCAGCGAGAACGTGGGGTGGACGGCGACCAACACCCTGCGCGAGTCCCTCGCGCTACACTGCCTGCGTTTAGACCTGTCGTTCCACAATGCCAAGACCCCGGGGGAGATGATCGAGCGCGTCGACGGCGATGTCACGCAACTCTCCTCCTTCTTCTCGCAGTTCGTCATTCGCGTGGTCGGCAATGCCGTGTTGCTGGTCGGGATCTTGGTCTTGTTGTACCGCGCGGACTGGCGCGTGGGTCTGGCCTATGCCGGGTTTACCATCGGCGCCCTGCTCATTCTCCGCCGGCTCATCGCCTCCGCGGTGCCCTACTGGAGAGACGCCCGGCAAACGAGCGCCATCTTGCTGGGATTTCTTGAGGAGCGTTTGTCTGGGACCGAAGACATCCGGTCGAGCGGCGCGGTCCCGTACGTCATGCGGCGGCTGTACGAAGTGCTGCGCACCCAGCTCGAGAAGTCCCGGCGGGCCTGGCTGCGTGGGTCGATGTTGTGGGCCACGACGGCGGGACTGCTGGCCCTGGCGAATGCGCTCGCCTTCGGCATGGGGGCGTACCTGCTTCGCGGCGGCGTCATCACCTTGGGCACTGTGTACCTATTCTTCCACTACACCGAAATGCTGCGGCGGCCGCTCGAACAGATCACCCGGCAGATGCAAGAACTGCAGCGTGCCGGCGCGAGCATCGGCCGTGTCGGGGACCTGCTGGCGTTGCAGCCGGCGGCGACCGATGGACCGCGTTCCCTCCCCGCCGGAGCGCTGGAGGTCCAGGTCGACCACCTCTCGTTCGGCTACGACGAAGGCGATCTGGTCTTAGAGGACATCTCCCTGCGCGTGGTTCCGGGGCGCGTGCTGGGGCTGCTGGGCCGCACGGGCAGCGGCAAGACGACGATCGGTCGGCTGATGGTCCGCTTTTACGATCCCACCGCCGGGGGCATTCACTTGGGCGGGACGGACATCCGCGACGTGTCCCTTGCGGAGCTGCGCAGCCGCGTGGGCCTCGTGACACAGGACGTGCAGCTGTTTCACGCCTCCGTCCGCGATAACTTGACCTTCTTTGACCGCGGCATTGCCGATGCGCAGATCATGGCGGTGTTGGGTGAACTGGGACTGGCTGACTGGGTTGGGGCCTTGCCGCGAGGGCTGGATACGCCTATTGGCCCGCACGTACTGTCCGCCGGGGAGGCGCAACTGCTGGCCTTCGCGCGAGTGTTCTTCAAGGATCCCGGACTGGTCATCCTCGACGAGGCCTCGTCGCGGCTGGACCCTGCGACCGAACAGCTCCTGGAGCGGTCAGTGAGTGCGCTGCGTCGCGGCCGCACGGCCATCATCATCGCCCACCGTTTGGCGACTGTGCAGCGGGCAGATGAAATCATGATTCTGGATACCGGTCGGGTCGTCGAAGCGGGACCGCGGGCCGCGCTTGCCGCCGATCCCACGTCGCGGTTTGCCTCGCTGTTGCGCACGGGCCTCGAAGAGGTGCTCGCGTGAACACCTGGCGCCTGCTGCGACGGCTCTTGCTCTATGAGCCGAAGTTGTTCGCCTTAAACATGGCGCTGTGGACGGCGTTTTGGGTGATGCCGTTACTCGTCGGGCTCGTGATGCGGGCGATTTTCGATGCGCTCGGTCGCGGGCAGACCGTCGGTCTGGAAAGTCTGCTTGCGGCGCTCGTGGGTGTGGCGGCAGCCCGCATTGCGATCAACGTGTGGGGAGTGAGCGCGTGGGCCTCGTACTTCTTCAGCCGCGCCGGCCTGCTGCGCAGCAATCTGCTCGAACGGATCCTCAATCGCCCCGGGGCGAAAGCGTTGCCCGACTCCCCGGGGGAGGCGATGAGCCGGTTCCGGGACGATGTCGACGAGATCCTGCGGCTGGTGGAGATGGTCGTAGATGGCATCGGCGTGGTGCTGGCGGGGATCATCGCCGCGGGGATCATGTTTTCGATCAATTCTTTCATTACGACCGTCGTGCTCATCCCGCTGGTCGTCATGGTGGCCGTGGTCGGCGCGCTGCGCCAGCGAATCCTGTGGTATCGGCGAGCGGCGCGCGAGGCCACTGGACGGGTGACCGATCTGATCGGCGAGATGTTCGGCGCCGTACAGGCTGTCAAAGTCGCCACGGCTGAGGAGCACGTCATTGCGCACTTCCGCACGCTGAACGAGAACCGCAGACGGGCATCACTCAAGGACAGTCTGCTCACCGAACTGCTCAATGCGGTGTTCTGGAGCTCGGTGACGCTGGGGACCGGCCTCATCCTGCTGCTGGCCAGTCAGGCCATTCGCGCGGGGACCTTCACGGTGGGCGATTTCGCGCTCTTTGTCTTCTATCTCAGCTTGGTCACCGAGGCGATGACGACCATTGGCAACTTCGCCGCGCGTTTTCGGCAGGTCGGGGTCTCCGTGCAACGCTTGGCGGACCTCCTCCCCGACGATTCGGCGGACCGGCTGACCGATGCCCATCCACTCTATCTGACCGGGGCGTTGCCGCCGGTCGCATTTGTCGAGAAGGTTCCAACGGATCGGTTAGAGACGTTGGTGGCGCGCGGGCTCACCTTTCGTGATCCAGCCACGGGGCGAGGGATCGACGACGTCAGCTTCACGCTGACCCGCGGAGAATTCACGGTGGTCACGGGCCGGATCGGCTCGGGCAAGAGTACGCTCGTCCGCGTGCTGATCGGTCTGCTGCCTAAAGACGCAGGTGTGATCTTGTGGAACGGAGAGCCGGTCCAGCACCCTGCGGAATTCTTCGTCGCCCCTCGCGTGGCGTACATCCCTCAGGTCCCGCGTCTGTTCAGTGAGGCTCTTCAGGACAATGTGCTGTTCGGACTTCCCCTGACGCGGGCGGATCTGCCCGGCGCAGTGTGGTCGGCTGTCATGGAACGGGACGTGGAGATGTTGGAGCGTGGGCTGGACACATTGGTCGGCCCGCGGGGAGTGAAACTGTCTGGCGGACAGGTTCAGCGGACGGCGGCGGCGCGGATGTTCGTGCGCAAGCCCGAGTTGCTGGTCATTGATGACCTCAGCAGCGCACTCGATGTGGAGACTGAGCGGATCTTGTGGGACCGGCTTTTTGCGTTGGAAGATGTGACCTGTCTTGTGGTCTCCCATCGTCGCGACGCGCTGCGGCGGGCCGATCACATTATCGTCATGAACGACGGCCGGATCGACGCGGAAGGCAAATTGGAGTTCTTGCTGCAGACGTCAGATGAGATGCAGCGGTTGTGGCACGGCGACCCACGTGCGGTCGCCCGTTAGATGCGTTAAGGCACGCGCGGGGTCTTCGCGGCGTCGGCTTCCGCCTGGAAGTAGGGACGTGGGGCGAAACCAAACGGACGGGCGACGAGGCTGCGCGGAAAGCTGAGCACGAGCCGGTTGTAATCGGCGACGCGTTCGTTGTACCGGCGTCGTTCGACGGCAATGCGATTTTCCGTGCCGGCGAGTTCGTCCATCAACCCGAGCACGACCTCTTGGCTCTGGAGTTGCGGGTACTGCTCAATCAGGGCGATCAAACGTACCGTCCCGCGCTGCAAGTCGGTCGCGGCGTTCACGCGTTGCGGGGACCCGGGTGCCGCCGTAGCGTACTGTTCCCGTGCTTTGGCAATTTCGGCGAAGAGCGTCCGTTCATGAATGAGGTAGCCTTGGGCAACTGCGACGAGGTTGGGGATGAGATCCGCCCGCCGCTGGTAGACCGACTCAACCTGTGCCCACTGGGCATCGACGGCCTGTTGGCCCCGCACTAGCTGGTTGTAGGTCGCTGGTGTCCACGCCCCGAGGAGGACCAGACTGATGAGGGCGACCCACAGGGCGAGCGGGGATTTGATCGCGCGGACTGCGGGCAGGGCGGGAGTCGCTGACGGGGGATCTAGACGGCTCATGACCCCTGATCCAGATCCACGATCGGGGGGATCTTGGTCGGTTCGCCAGGGCGAAGTTCAGGCCGCTCAGCTCGCAGCCGCTGGCCGATGGCCTCGACACCGCGCATTAGGCCCTCCCCGAACCGCTGATCCCGGAAACTGGGCGCCATGGTCTCCGAAATGACCTGTTCAAGGAAGGCTTGCGGCACCGCGTCTTTCAGGCCGGCCCCGACCGTGATCTCGATGCGTCGCTTGGCTACCACTACCAGGACGAAGACGCCGTTGTTTTGGTCCTTTTTGCCAATGCCGTGGTGATCGAAATACTCGCGGGCGAACCGGGCGGGGTCGGCCGTATCGTGGAGGAGCATGACAGAGATCTCCGCGGTCGTGTCGCGTTCAAGGCGCTCGATCAGCTCGCGCAGGTGGTGCTTCTCTCCCGAGCTGATGAGATGCGCTAGGCTCCGCCGTTTCAGGCCGAATCGCATAGGGTCGCTACCAGCTTCCGGAGGCGCCTCCGCCTCCCGAGCTGCCTCCTCCAAACCCGCCGAATCCTCCACCACCACCGCCGAAACCGAAGCCTCCGCTACTCCACCCTCCTCCGCCCCAATACACGGTGCTACCTGTGTGCTCCACCCGGAGGTCGTTGTACCCGCACCGGGGGCAGGCATAGCGTACCTGAATGCTCGGAATTCCGGAGAGCACGACATGGCGCGCGACATCCCGCCGCAGGATCGAGCCGCAGCGCGGACACCGCGGCCTGGATCCCCACACGCCCGCTCCCACAATGGTCAGAAAGAAAAGGACTTCTCCTATGAACCACGCGTTGGGGGAACTTCGCCTGGGGGGTGGTACAGTTTGCGTGCTGGCCACAGGAGGTGCTCCGATCAGGCGGGCGAGTTCATCGACGGCCGCAGTGAACCCCCCGGCGTAATCCCCCTGCCGAAAACGCGGCGTAATGATGTCACGGATGATTCGTCCTGCCTGCGCATCCGGGATCTTGCCTTCCAGCCCGTAGCCGACCTCGATCCGCACCCGTCGGTCCGAGACCGCCACGACGATGAGAATGCCATTGTTCTTGTCGGGTTTGCCGATCCGCCACTGCTCAAACAGCCGAACCGATGTCTCCTCGATCGTCCGCCCCGCGAGAGAGGGTAAGATGGCGATCGCAATCTCTGTCGTCGTTTCCCGCGCGTATGCTTGCAGACGTCCTTCGAGCTGCTGGCGTGCGCCCTGATTCAACACCCCGGCAAAGTCGTTGACGAACCCGGTTGGGGTCGGGAACTCTGCGGCCGCCAGCCCGAACGCGAGGGGGAAGAAGGCGACCAGCTGCCAGCCACGCCACGCACGCACGCTCACGGGTTGGTGAGGTTCACCTTGGGCGCTTGACGTGCTTCAGCCGCCGAGATGAAGTAGGGCTTTTCTGCAAATCCCAGCGAACGGGCCATCAGCACCGTCGGAAACGTCTTCAGCCGCGTGTTGTACTGGCGGACTTGTTGGTTATATGCTTGGCGGGCTGCGGCGATCTCATTTTCGGTACTCGCCAGTTCGCTCATGAGGCGCTGAACGACATCGCTCGACCGTAGGGTCGGGTAATTTTCGACGATGACTAGCAGCCGGGCCAGGGCACTCTCGACCTGGTTCGCCGCGGCGACTCGCTCGGATGAGCCTGGAGGGGATCCCGCATACCGGGCCCGTGCCTTGGCTAGGTCTTCGAAGATCGTCCGTTCTTGCGTCAGGAATCCGCGCGTGGCTTCGACCAGATTTGGAATCAAATCTAAGCGCCGCTGGTACTGGGCCTCGACGTTCGCCCATGCTGCGTCCACTTGCTGGTTTGCCGCGACCAGGCTGTTATACGTCCCGGTGACGGGGGCGACGACAAACAGAATCACCAGGACGACAATCGCGGCGGGAACGACCCACTTTGGCATGACGAGACCTCCTTAGGTCAACAGAACAGCGCGCTGCGATCAGATCGTGGCTCCTGAGCAGTCGCGACGAGAATGGTGGTCTGGCGGCGCAGAATTTGGAAAACGCTACGAAACGCCTCGACCCACACTCCACTCTAGCATTTTCCCTCCAGCTCTCGCCTCTCGGGAACCGGCACAGACTCCAGCCGCGTTGTCCGTGAGGCGCTCGTCAGGCTACAATGACGGGGCATGACCCTCAGCGCGCTTGTCATCATCCTCCAGCTGATCTATCTGGAAAGCATTCTCTCCGTCGACAACGCCGCCGTGCTAGCCGCGATGGTCAGATGGCTGCCTCGCGATGAGCCGATCCCATGGCCCCGGATGTTGCGTTTTGCGGCTCGGTCGGCCCACCGAGTGCTGGGCGGGCAGCGCCTGGCGGCGCTAAAGGTCGGCTTGTTGGGTGCGTACGTTGGGCGAGGAGCGATGCTCATCCTCGCCGTTTGGGTTATTCACAATCGGTGGCTGCTGCTCGTCGGTGGGCTGTATCTGATCAGATTGGCGGTGGACCACCTGGGAGAAAGGCCCCAGGGGGCTCGCAGCGCATCCCGACGGGGGGCGGAAGCACGAGGCGAGCGGGGGTTCTGGGGCGTGGTGCTCGCCCTGGAACTGGTCGACCTCGCCTTCAGCCTCGACAACGTTGTCGCCGCCGTGGGTCTCTCACGGGAATTGTGGGTGGTGATGGCCGGCGTCTTCTTGGGAATCGTTACCATGCGGGTAGCCGCCGGAGCCTTCAGTTCCCTGATCGCTCGTTACCCAGTGCTTGAGGCGACGGCCTATCTGCTGATCCTGATGATCGGCCTTGAGTTGTTGGTCGAGGACCTGTTCCACATTCGGCTCGGGGACGTGGTCAAGTTCGCGATCTCCCTGGGCACGGTGCTCCTCAGTTTGGTCTACGGTCAGCAGCCGCGCCTCCAACAGATGGGGCGCCGATGGATGTGGCTCAAACGGTCCCTAGGATACGTCGCGCTCCTGTTTGATTATGTGCTCACGCCTATCTCGTGGATCGTTTGGTGCATAGTCACCTTTCTCCGCGCCGTCGGCGCGCGTCGAAGGCAAGGTCGCGCCGCACCGGCGTCCTCAATCCGCGGAGTGGAGAGGCCGCGGTCTATCGATTCTGACAGACCTCATACACCTTGACGGGGGCGAGGGGGTCGACTATTCTTACGTGAAACGGTCAAGAATCGGAGTATTTGATGGCAGTTCGGCTTCAGGTTTCCAACATGCAATATAATCCTCGGCAATGTATCTGTCGTCAGCGGAGGCAGGGCGTGCCTTCGCTGATCCGCCAGCAGTAAACCTCAGCAAGCACAACCTGTTTCCGCAGCCAAAGCCCACGCAGCGCGTGGCCGTTCATGGCGGTCACGGTACATGTGCATATTCCACGTTTCGGAGAGGAGCACGTCATGGCCAGCAAGGTCGACCATAACGCCATCAAGTTTAACCAGGTCAGTCTGAGTCTCATCGCCGTGGTCGCCTATCTCGCGAACGCGTCCTGGCTGGTGGGGATCCTTGCGTTGATTCTGGCGGCGAGCACGGTGTCAGCGCGGTGGGGGCTGTTCCGCATCCTGTATCAGCAAGTGGCACTTCCGCTCGGGGTCATCCGTCCCCACATCGTGGATGACGACCCCACCCCGCACCGCTTTGCGCAGGGCGTGGGCGCTGCGTTCTTGATCCTGTCCTGGCTCGCGTTGGTCAGCGGTCAACCTGTGCTCGGGTGGGTGCTCGACTTGCTTGTTGCGGTCCTGGCGACGGCGAACGTGGTGCTCAATTTCTGCGCCGGCTGTTTTGTCTACTATCAACTGCGGCGGGCCGGCCTGATTCGCGGGGCGACGGTGACGCCGTGATGTTCTTCGATCGCCTCGTGGCGCTGGGTGTGGTCGTCCTGGGGGTCGCTGCCGCCTGGGTGGGGCTGCGATGGAACGTCCGCCAGATTGTCCGCCGCGGGGCCGGGGATCTCGTGGCGCGGGATGGGGGCTTCCCTGTTGTGCTGGCGTTTTCGAGTGCGGACTGCGTCCCGTGCAAGACTGTGCAGAAGCCAGCACTCGATGAACTCCGCGGGCGATTCTCAGGCCAAGTACAGGTTCGCGAGGTGGACGCGACCATCGAACCTGCTCTCGCGAGGCGCTTTGGCATCCTGACCGTGCCAAGCACGGTGGTGATTGGCGCCCGAGGCGCGATCGTGGCCGTGAACCAAGGCCCCGTCGGCTGGGAGAAGCTCGCGGGGCAGTTGGGGCTGAACGGGAGTCGGTAGTCCGAGGAGTTAATGATGCACGATACAGAGACGCGTCCCACGGTGAGGCCGGTTGGATCAGCGCCGAAGAAATTTTCGTTTGCCGGGGCGTCCTTTCAGTGGACGGGCGTCGAGCCGCAGGCGTACAAGTTCAGCGTAGGGGACATCCGCGGGATGGGGTGGCGGGACGTGACGCGGTTCACCCTCGCCGGCCCCCCCGCGTGGCCAGTGGAGTTTGAGTTGCGGTATTTTGAGCTGGCCCCCGGTGGGTATTCCAGCTTCGAGAAGCACACCCACCCGCACATTATCATCGCCCTGCGCGGCCAAGGACGCGCGGTCGTCGGGCGGGAACTCTTTACCCTGGACCCGTTTGACATCGTGCAGGTGCCTCCGCAAACCCCCCACCGGTGGCTTAACGAAGGTCGCGAGCCGTTTGGCTTTCTCTGCCCGGTGGCCGCCCACCGCGATACCCCGCAGCCGCTCAGTCCTGGTGAGTGGGTGGTTCTGCGTGACGACCCGACGATTGCACCGTACGTGTTTTGAGATCGAGAACCGAATACACTCACACGTTTGCGAGGAGGAATAGAGATGGCCGGATACGCACATCCCGAAGTGCTCGTCGAGCCCGATTGGTTGGAAGCGCACCTCACTGACCCGGAGCTTCGCATCATCGAAGCCAATGAGGATCCGGAGCTGTACGACAAAGGGCACATCCGCGGAGCCGTCCGCGTGCACTGGAAGCAAGACCTGCAGGATCCCATTGTCCGAGACTGGGTGCCTAAGGACCGTTTCGAACGCATTCTCGGCGAGCTAGGGATCAGCAACAACAATTTGATCGTTCTCTACGGCGACAGGAACAACTGGTTTGCCACTTATACCTTCTGGCTGCTCAAGTACTACGGGCATCGCGACGCTCGGATTCTCAACGGCGGGCGGGACCGCTGGTTGCGGGAAGGACGTAAGACCAGCCTGGAACCCCCGCGCTTGGCGCCCGCCACGTATCAGGCGTCTGAGCCCAACCGGTCCATCCGGGTATTTCGGGACGAGGTCCTCCAGCGGCTGCAGCGGCCTGGGGCGGCGCTGGTGGATGTGCGTTCCCCAGCTGAGTTCTCAGGAGAGCTGCTCGCGCCTCCGGCCTACGCGCAAGAGGGAGCACAGCGCAGCGGCCACATCCCGGGGGCCCGTAACATTCCCTGGACGCAGAACGTGCGGGAGGATGGGACGTTCAAAGATGCGCAGGACCTTCAGCGTCTCTATGAGGGACAGGGGATTCGTCCGGATCAGGACGTGGTCGCCTATTGCCGGATCGGCGAGCGGTCCTCGCTCACCTGGTTCACCCTGACGTACTTGCTGGGCTACCCGCGGGTCAAGAACTACGACGGCTCCTGGACGGAATGGGGGAGTTTGGTTGGAGTGCCGATTGAGCGATAATCCGCGTCGCGGTTGAATCCCTGCGGATCGCGTGCTAGAATCCCGCACACAAGGCGATGCGGGGCGCAGGCGCGCGTTATCCGGGGGAGCGAGCCGGGGGCGTGCGAGCCGGTCCGGAAGCCGCGCCGATCCCAGTCCCCAAGCCAGCCGTCGAGTATGGTGGGAGTGGTCACGTCCACCTAAGGCGGCCGGGAGGGCACCGATAGCTGCCAACTAAGCGCCGACCCCGAGCGCATTGCGGGGTCGGAACCAGGGTGGTACCACGGATGCCCCGTCCCTGACCGGACGGGGCTATTCATTTTCGAGCGGTCGACACGTCACAGGAGACCAGATGGCCACGCAACGGGACACAGCACCGCAGATTCCCAAACGCGACACGGACTTCAGCGAGTGGTACACTGCCGTCGCCTTACGCGCAGAACTGGCGGACTACACCCCCGTGCGAGGCTTCATGGCTATTCGCCCGTACGGCTACGCGCTGTGGGAGGGAATTCAAACCTGGCTGGACCGCAAGTTCAAGGAGACCGGCCACGTGAATGCGTACTTCCCGCTGCTCGTGCCAGAAAGTTATCTCCAAAAAGAGGCCGAGCACGTGGAAGGGTTCGCCCCGCAAGTGGCCTGGGTGACCCACGGGGGCGACGAGAAACTCAGCGAGCGCCTGGCGATCCGCCCCACGTCAGAAGCGATCATCCTTCCCATGTACGCGAAGTGGATCCAATCTTATCGCGATCTCCCGATTCTGCTCTTGCAATGGAATAGTGTCGTGCGGTGGGAGAAAGCGACGCGTCTATTCTTGCGCACGGCCGAGTTTTTGTGGCACGAAGGCCATACGGCTCACCGGACCTCCGAGGAGGCGGACGCCGAGTGCCGGCTCATCTTGAACATCTATCGCGAGCTGCTGGAAGACGTCCTAGCTATTCCGGTGCTCACCGGCATAAAGCCGCCGAGTGAGCGATTCGCCGGCGCCGATACCACCTACACGCTTGAGGCGCTGATGCCCGACGGCCAGGCGATTCAAGCCGGGACGTCGCACTTCTTGGGCCAGAACTTCGCGAAGGCGTTTGGCGTGAAATTCCTAGATAGTGACAATGTGGAAAAGTACATCTGGTCGACGTCGTGGGCAGTAACGACGCGCTTGATCGGTACATTGATTCTCGCCCACGGAGATGACAAGGGCTTGGTGCTGCCGCCGCGCATTGCCCCCTATCAACTTGTCATCGTCCCTATCTTGGGCAAGGACGATGGCGCCGTCTTGGCCGCTTCGCGCGAGCTCGCTAAAACGTTAGGTGCGCGCGTCCGGGTGAAGCTGGATGACCGCGACTGGTACACGCCCGGCTGGAAGTTTAACGAGTGGGAGCTGCGAGGCGTCCCGGTGCGCGTGGAGATTGGGCCGCGTGACCTCGCTGCGCGGCAGGTTACGCTTGCCCGACGCATTGATGCCCATGGTTCGGGCGCGGGGCGAGTGACCAAGCAAACCGTTCCGATGGACCAGGTGACGACTGTGATTGAGAAGGTCCTAGCTGATCTCCAGGCCGAGTTGCTGGCACGGGGGACGGCGTTTCGCGATAGCCACACGACCACTGCGGAGACAGTGGACGCGATGGTGAAGGCCCTCCAAGACACCCCGGGGTTCGTCAAGGTGCGGTGGTGCGAGTCGCCGGAGTGCGAGCAGACGATCCGGACAAAGACTGGGGCCTCGCCGCGCGTGATCCCGCTCGAGGAACGCGCATCGGGAAGTTGTGCCGTCTGCGGGCGGCCGGCCAAAGTGTGGGTGTACTACGCACGCGCATACTAAAGTCCGTCCCGCGACATCTGTAACGAAAACCGCTCCCGTTGCGGAGCTACAGAGGCGACGGTTGCGGTTGCTTCGGTTGACGCCGTCGCGACCGATTCGGGATGTGCGCAGCGCAATTGCCTTCATTAAAGACCGGCGCATCCTGCTGGCCACAGGTCACAGCAGCCTGCCGTGCCTGGCCGAGGCCATCACGGGCCGGGCGCTGGTCGGCAGCTGGATGGCTGACCGCTCCGTCTATCGTATCTACGCTATTGTGAAGGCCGTCCTCAAGGTTGCCTCGGTGGTCGCTGTACCGCTGATTCTTGGCAAGCTGACGTTGCTCCATCGATCCTTGGCACCCGCAGCCGCTCGGCTTGCTGCCGATCCCGCCCGCCGTCAGTCGGCCATCGCGCAGTTACCCCCTCTCGCGCGCCAATTGCTAGCGCAGGTGGAGGCAGAAGGCGAAGTGCGGATGGACCGCCTATCCGTGCCCACATCTCAAGGTCGGCGGGCCCGCGGGTTGCTGGAACGGGAGCTGCTCGTGGTCAGCCGCGACCTACATACCGAGCACGGCTACCATACGTCGGTCGTGATACCGTGGACGGACTCTCCGATCGCCCGCCGCTTCGTGCGACAGGCGAGCCGTCTGGCGTACGAGGAGGCGCAAGATCTTCTTGTGCGCTCAGCCGTGCAGTCCGCTGTGTGTGTCCCTGAGCGGGAAGCGCGCCGGTGGTTTGTTTTCGGCCCGGCCCGGTTTGATGCCCTCGTGGAGCGGAATCAGCTGCAGAGGTTGACGTCGGGAGGAACGACCTGGTTGGCGAGCGTTCAAGCGCGCGGCTAATTGACAAACAGGGGAACGATCCGTTCCTGAGTCACATCCACCAGCCCGTGATCTGTGAGTTTGAGTTCGGGGATTACCGACAGGGCCAGAAACGACAGGGTCATGAAGGGATCGGCCAGGGGGCAACCCATCCGACGGGCCATCGCTAGCAGCGTCCGCAATTGGTCGGCGACGGCGCCGATCGGCTGGTCCGACATTAAACCCGCGATCGGCAAGGGCAGCCTCACCGCATCCCGACCGGCCACGGCCACCAGTCCTCCGCGCATCTCGAGCAGCAGTTCTACCGCCGTGCGCATCGCCTCGTCACTGCAGCCGGTGACAATGATGTTGTGGGCGTCGTGCGCGACCGTCGACGCCAGGGCGCCGAGCGTCAGAGCAAAGCCCCGCACGAGTCCTACGCCCATGCGGCCACTGCCCGTATGCCGTTCGATGACCGCGAGTTTCAGCAGATCGCGGGACGGGTCGGCGACTATCTCGCCGTTGGCGATCGGCGCGTCTGCGACCGATGCCCTGGTCTTGATCTGATCAGGGATGATATCAATGACGCGGACACGGGTGCCCTCCGCCGGAATGCGGAACTGCAGGCTAGTGCGCCGCACGTTGAGAGACACGGGCAGCGCTGGCGATCGCTGGGGGCGCTCGTACGGCAACAGGGTGCCGTCTTTGGCGACAAGCCGCCCGCCTCGGTAGACCGCTCGCGCACGGGGAGACTGCAGGTCGTCAAACACCATCAAGTCAGCCCGTTTGCCAGGGGCGATCGCCCCCCGGTCGCGGAGCCCAAAGTACTCTACGGTGTTGAGGCTGGCGAGTTGAAACGCAGTCAGCGGATCGAGGCCCAATGCAATCGCCTGCCGGACCATCGCGTCGATATGCCCGTCCTCTAGCAGGTGCACGGGGGTGCGGTCGTCGGTGCAGAAGAGGAACCGCCGCGCGGTGTGCGGAGTCACCAGCGGCAGCAAGTCCGCGAGGTTGCGAGCCCCTGTGGCCTCGCGGATCATGATCACCATCCCCCGGCTTAACTTCTCCTGGGCTTCGTCGCGGCTAGTGCACTCATGGTCGGACCCGATCCCCGACGCCACGTAGGCGTTCAGGTCGAGACCCCGCACGCCGGGGGCGTGGCCGTCGATGGGGCGGGCGCCTGCGGTGCGGAGCTTCGCGAGGACCTCGTCGGTGGCGGCCAGCACCCCGGGATAGTCCATCATCTCCGCCAGACCCAACACCCACTTGTCCTGAAGGAGGCTCTCGAGGTCATAGGCGGTCAACTGGGCCCCTGAACTTTCCAGCGGACCGGCCGGCACGCAGGAGGAGGCCATGAGAAAGACGGAGAGCGGATTGTACTTCGACGCGTCCAGCATGTACCGGATTCCGGTCATGCCCAAGACGTTGGCAATCTCGTGGGGGTCGGCGATGACTGTGGTGGTGCCGCGCGGGACCACCGCCCGGGCAAACTCAGGCACGGTCACCATCGCACTCTCGATGTGGACGTGCGCATCGATCAGCCCTGGGGCGACGTACTGACCGGCGAGGTCGTGGACCTCCCGCGCGCGGTATGCGCCGGACGGGGCGAGCCCAGCGATGCGATCCCCCGCGATCGCGAGGTCGGATGCCACGATGTCGTGGCCGCACAGATCTAGGACGCGGGCATTGGTGAGCAGAAGATCGGCGGGTATCGTTCCGCGAGCCACCTGGATGAGTGTGGCGAGGTCCATGGGCGCGTCTTTCGTGTCAGGGTGAAAGGTTCCTGCGATACGCGCCGCAGCAGGCGGAAAGGGATTTACTTTCGCAAACAAGAAACTGCGCACGGCAGCACGCGACGTCGATACCCCTGAGGGCACCATGGCAAACATCCTGCCGTATAAGGGTCAGCCCACATACGACTTGGAGATTGCCGGCACGGTGCGGACCCTGCCACTTATCCAGGTCTCCGTGGACACATGGATTGCTTACTACTACAGCCTCGGGGACACCGAGGTCATCGACCGGGCCGCGCGTTTGCTGGCACCCAAGATGACGTCCTGCGGCATCTTTGTGACGACAGAGACAAAGGGGATTCCGCTCGCGCACGCGATCGCCACACTCCAGGGGCTGAAGCCGTACGTGGTGTGCCGCAAAGAGGTCCGGCCGTTCATGCTCTCGCCCGTGTCCGTGCGCTACAAGCCCATCACGGCGAAAACCGAGGAAGAGTTGTTTATCGACGGTCGCGACGCGATCAAGGTTAAAGGCAAACGGGTCGGATTAGTCGACGATATTGTCAGCACCGGCGAGACGCTGCATGCCATGGAAGAGTTGATCCAGCGGGCCGGAGGCACGGTGGTCGCGCGCGCAGCCCTGCTGGTTGAAGGGGACGATCGTCCCAATGTGCACCACCTCGGGATTCTCCCTATCTTCAAACTCATGAACGAGACGCGTCGGTAGGCGTATGCCCGCGAAGCCGTCCATTTCCACTCACGTGCTAGACGCCGAACGGGGCGTCCCGGCGCGGGGCGTGCGTGTCGAACTCTACCGGCAGGGGACGCTGGTGTCGGCCCAGCAGACCAACGACGATGGACGCGTCGGGGACCTTGTGCCAGGTGTCCTCGAGGCGGGGACGTACCGCCTAGTGTTCTTTGTCTCCTCGGGGTTTTTCTCGCGGATGGAAGTCGAGTTTACCGTCGCCGATCCCAGCCGCCACTACCACGTTCCCCTCATCGTCGCCCCCTACATGTGTACGACATACCGCGGCAGCTAGCGCGCCGCCTGCACCTCCTGCGGGAGCCAGGGCGGACGCGCCGCGAGGGTGCGATCTGCAGGACCAGAGGCCATGGCCCGACTCACCGTTGACCAGCTTGCGGCGTTGTTTGAGGGGCGAACTCGCTTTGTGACGCGGCTCGCCGAGCACGATGATCCCCTGCGCCACGCGCGGGCCGTCCTGCACTCCCTGCCCGAAGCTGATGTGGTGGAGGCGCTCAATGCTCATCCACACATCGGCACGCGCGCTCTGTCCGCTTCGTCTGCCGCCGAGCAGGGAGAGGAAGACGACCCCGCGGTCGTGGAGGAGTTAGCGAAGCTCAATCGCGCGTACGAGGAAAAGTTTGGCTTTCGGTTCGTCGTGTTCGTCAACCGCCGGTCCCGCTCACGCATCCTCTCGGTCCTGCGCGAACGCTATGCCCGGACCCGGGAGGAGGAACTTGCCACCGCAGTCGAGGACCTCGTGGCGATTGCAGAGGACCGTTACCGCCAGATGCGCGGACCTCCCACACGGGAGTAGCGCGACGCTCTGTCTAGCTTAGGGCGACCGCCGTCGTACATTGTCAGCGAAGAATCGGTTCAGCTCTGCACCGGACACCGCATCCGCGAACCCGTCGAACGTCCCAGCGGCAAGGCCGCGGGCGGCGCGGATGAATCCTCCCCAGGCCGCACGTGCCAGCCCCCCGCCGACGCTGATCCGACGGACGCCGAGGTCCGCCGCGTCGCGGACCGTCAGTCCCATCGAACCGCCGATTAACACATTGACCGGCTTGGGGGCGACGGCATCGACCACAGCGCCGATCTGCTCGCGGGTGTGGATCCCCGGCGCGTAGAGGCAGTCGGCCCCGGCCGCCGCGTAGGCCTTCAGCCGCCGGATCGCCTCGCCGAGATCCGGGGCTCCGCGGATGAAGCCCTCGGTCCGGCCGACGAGCAGCACGTCGCCGCCGGCTCGGTCGATCGCATCGCGCGCGGCGCGAATACGCGCGACGGCAAGGTCAAACGGATAGAGTGGCCTCGCGGCGTCCCCGGTGGAATCCTCGATCGACAACCCCGCGACGCCCGTGTCTATGCACCGGCGAACGTTGTCGGCGAGGGGGTTCGGATCGTCCGCATACCCCGACTCGAAGTCGGCGTTGACCGGCAGGTCAGACGCCTCGACGATCATGCGGATGTGCGCGAGCATCGGGTCGCGGGTCAGCGCCCAATCCTCATCGGGTAGTCCCATCGAGAACGCGGCGCCGGAGCTCGTGGTCGCCAGGGCCCTGAACTCGAGGTGCTGCAAGTAGCGCGCGGTGCCGACATCCCAGGGATTGGGGATCACGAAGCAGCCGGACTCGTGCAGCCGGCGAAAGACGCCACGCTTTTCCGCAAGAGTGGGCATGGGCGAGTCCTCACATCCTGAGAGAATGCCAGCGGGTGGAGGACAGTCCTCCACCCGCTGGGAAGTTCCGGTGACCCTGCTCGTTATTTAGGTTCGTTTGGCCACTGGCCCACCACACCGGGGGCCGCCCACTCCATCGTGGTTAACTCCTGTTCGGTCATCGTGGCCCCGGCCTTGACGCGCACGACCCCGTTCCGGTCCTTGAGCGGTCCCGCGAACGGATCGAATTTCACTGGCGTCGACGACATCTGGGCCAGGCGACGCTGGACGAGATCGTACACGGACAGCGTGCCGAGATCTGGCGTCTTCACACTCTTGGCTTTGAGCGCATCTACGAACCTGGGATTGATCAGCATCCCAGGCTGAGTGCCGACTTCTACGGCTTTCTGCCCCAACAGCCACCAGTAATCCACGTCCTGGAGATTCTCCGCCGTGTACGTGCCGGCTTGCACCTTGCGCAGGAAGTCCAGGTAGATTGTCTCCCAGTGCACCAGCTGCCCGGAGACGATTGTGTCCGGCGCGAACTTATACATGGGGGAGTAGTGGCCGAAGCTCAACAGATTCTTCTTGCCGGCTTCTTGGACCACGGTCGGAGAGTCCTCGGTAAACGCGAAGATATCAGCGCCTTCCGCGATCAGCGCATCGGTGGCTTCCTTCGCCTTCGAGGGGTTAAACCAGTCAGAGATCCAGCGTACCTGAACGGTCGCCTTGGGGTTGACTGCTCGCACGCCCAGGGCCCAAGCGTCGAGGTGGCGTTTCACCTCCGGGATGGGGAACGCCCCCACATAGGCGACTTTGTCGGTTTTCGTCAGGGCTCCGGCCATCAGGCCGTTGAGATAGTACACCTGGTAGAAGTCGGCCATATAAGTAGCCATGTTCGGGTTGCGTTTGAAACCCGACGCATGCGCAAAGATGACCTTCGGGTACTTCTTCGCCGCCGCGAGCGTCCCGTCCATGAAGCCGAAGCTGGTGGTAAAGATGACCGAGGCGCCCTGGCTGACCAACCGATCGATAAACGGCTCGACCCCGCCTTCAGGCACGGACTCCACTTTCAGGGTCTCGACGGGCAGCTTCTGCTCTACGATCTGCCGTGCGACGTCGTGGGCATGGGTCCATCCGTAGTCACCGATGGGACCCACATAAATGAAGCCGGCCTTCAGCTTCTGCTGCGCCGATCCACTAGGAATAAATGCCAGCAGAACCCCAATGACGACTGCTACCTTGATCCAATAGCTAACATGCACCCGCATTGTTTCATGCACCTCCGGCTGATGATTCTTGACAGGCTGCGGAGCTATCTTCGCGTCGATGTAGCATCTCCCTGCCGCGTTCTGTGATCCTGCTGCCCACCCTGTCTCGCACGTCCGCAAGACATGGCACGTTTAGGTGACAACGCCTTAGCCTCCTCCACGCACATACGGGAGGCCCAAGGCTTCGGGCGGCTGTCCGGCGCGCGTGCCCCGGCGTGCCGTCACCGCAAGCACGAGGATGGTGAACACGAAGGGCAGCATCTGTAGTGGCTCAGGCGGGATCCACCGTTGGAGCAAGAAAGAGAGGTGGAACAAGGTGCCAAAGAGCAGCGCCGCGACGACGGCCCGCAGGGGATCCCAGCTGGCAAAGATGGCGAGAGCAATGACAATCCAGCCGATTCCTCCCGTCATCCCTTCTGTCCACGACGGCCGGTACGCCACCGATAGGAATCCCCCCGCTACCCCCGCGAGGATCCCGCCGAAGATGACGGCGAGATAGCGGACCACGATAACATTCACGCCCATCGCGTCCGCTGCTGCGGGGGACTCGCCCGCAGTCCGCAGGATAATCCCCCACCGGGTGTGGTACAGCACAGCCCACAAGGCCACCGCGAGGGCGACCCCCACTGGTGCAAGCGCAAATTCAGACAGCGAACGTTCCAACGGCACCCCCTCCCACCCACGTCCCAAGACGCCGGCCAAGCCCAGCCCGAACATCGTCAGCGCCAGCCCGGAGACGTACTGGTTGGCCCGCAGCCCGATCGAGACGATCGCGTGGAGGAGAGCTGCGGCGCCGCCAATCCCTCCGGCGACCACCAGGCCGAGGACCGGAGATCCAGTGACCTGCGCGGTGGCGAAGGCACCGAGGGCACCTAGGATCATCATGCCTTCCACTCCGAGATTGACCACGCCAGCGCGCTCCGCGTAAATCTCGCCGAGCGCGCCCCACAGCAAGGGGGTGCCAAATGCCGTGCCTCGAATGAGCGCGCCGAGCATCCAGGTCGAAAAGTCCATCACAGACCTCCCGAGAACGAGGCGGGGTCGGCCTTCTCCACGGCGCTCGTTGGTTTCAGCCGGATCCGGTAGCTCATCAAGCGCTCGCTACCAATTAGGAAGAACAGAATAAGTCCGTCGAACACGTAGGTGACCCGAAAAGGCATTTGTAGTGAGACCTGCATGGCACTGCCTGCGCTGTAAATCAGACCGAACAGTCCGGCGGTGAGCAGTGTTGCCAGCGGCTTGCCTCGCGCGAGCCAGGCGACGATGATCCCTGTGTAGCCGTAGCCGAGCGAGACTTGGCTGGGGTCCAGCAGTTTGTGCTGCACTCCCGCCACTTCCCCCACGCCCGCCAGTGCGGCGGCCCCACCTGAGAGCACCATCACGAGGATCGTAGTTTTGAGGCTGCTAATCCCCGCGTAGCGCGCCGCGTCCGGGTTCTCGCCCTGCACCCGGATTTCAAACCCCAGACGCGACCGGCTCAGCAAGAACGCGCACCCCGCAGCAAAGGCGATCCCCAGGACCAGTGTCGGCCAATGGACGCGGGTTCCCGGAATGAGGGGGAGCCATGCGGGGTCGGGAAATAGGTCTGTGTAGGCGAAGCCGCGCACGCTGGGGCCTTTCCACGGGCCGGTCACCAGCCAGCTAACCCCGTACAGGGCGATGTAGTTCATCATCAGGGTGCTGATCACTTCGTTCACGTTCAATCGGAGTTTTAGCAGACTCGGCACCAAGCCCCACAGGGCGCCCGCGGCAAAGCCGGCGATGAACATCGCCGGAATGGCCCACGTCCCCCGGATGGGTGTGAATAGCGCGATCCATGTCGCGGCGACCGCACCGGCCAGCAACTGACCTTCGGCTCCAATGTTGTAGAACTGGGCGCGAAAGGCTAGTACGAGTCCTACTCCGACCAGCAAGAGCGGGATCGTCGGCCGGAAGATCTCCGGGAGCGCCCCCGGCGTCGAGAAGGCGTCGTGGGCGACTACGACATACGCGTGGATAGGGTTGAGGCCATACACCCAGAAGACGCCGCCGGCGACGACGAAGGCGGCCAGGATCGCCGCCACTGACACGAGGAGGATCCACCAGCCTGAGGGCTCGCCCCGTTCGACATGAATCTTCATCCCGTCTGCCCCGCCATCATCAACCCGATGGTCTCGCGATCGGTCCCTGTTGGCACGATGCCGACGAGCTGGCCGCCGAACATCACCGCCACGCGGTCTGACAGGCGCATGACTTCTTCTAGATCTTCAGAGACGAGCAGCACGCCGGTGCCGGCGTCGCGGCGCTGGAGCAGGAGCCGGTGGATCTGATCGGTGGCGCTCACGTCCAAGCCGGAGGTCGGATGGGCGGCGACGATCACCGCGGGTTGCGCCGACAGTTCCCGGGCCAAGATCAGACGTTGGATGTTCCCGCCCGAGAGCGACTTGGCCAGGGTGGTGGGGCTGGGGGTGGCGATGCTGTACTCGAGGATCAACCGGCGGGCAAACTGCAAGGTTGCGTGAGAGTCCAGCAGCGGGCCGCGCGCAAACGGCGGATAGCGGTAGCGGCGCAGGATGAGGTTCTCGGCCACGGTCATCGTGCCCACGATGCCCATGCGGATCCGTTCCTCGGGAACGTGGGCTACGCCGGCCGCGTAAATGGCTTGCGGAGTCTTCCCGGTGATATCCTTTCCGAGGACGGCCACTCGTCCGCGGTGCGGTTTACGCAGACCCGTGACCGCCTCAATAAGTTCGCGTTGCCCATTGCCGGCGACACCGGCGATCCCGAAAATCTCCCCAGCCTGGACCGTCAAGGAGACCCCGCGCACGGCTGCGGTGCCCCGGTCGCCCGGGACCCAGAGGTCGGTCACCTCCAGCGAATCGGAACCCGAGGCTGGAGGGCGCGCCAAGTCGCCGAACTCGATGTCCCGCCCAACCATCATCCGGGCCAACGTCCGCTTGTCTGC
The DNA here is from genome assembly GCA_036393975.1 of bacterium. Classification (GTDB taxonomy): domain Bacteria; phylum Sysuimicrobiota; class Sysuimicrobiia; order Sysuimicrobiales; family Kaftiobacteriaceae; genus 13-1-40CM-64-14. The sequence goes on from DASWFZ010000101.1 coordinate 21,794, forward strand.
GGAGGCGATATCGACGGTGCCGATGATACGTCCCTTGCGCAGAACGGAGACACGGTCGGCAACAGCAAAGACCTCGTCCAGTTTGTGAGTGATGAAGATCACCGCGTGGCCGTCGGCTTTCATCTGGCGCAACACGTTACTCAGAAAGATCACTTCCTGCGGTGTCAGGACGCTTGTCGGTTCATCCAAGATCAGAATCTGCGCGCCTCGCAGGAGCGCTTTGAGAATCTCGACCCGCTGTTGTTCGCTGACCGAGAGCTGCCAGACCGCGGCGCGGGGATCCACGGCCAGGCCGTAGTGGGTCCCGACCTCCCGGATACGGCCTTCCGCCCGCCGGCCCGGGAAGAGAAACGGCAGAGTCGGCAACGCCAGGGCGATATTCTCCGCCACGGTGTGGCGGCGCACGAGGAGGAAGTGCTGAGGAACCATCCCGATGCCTGCTGCAATCGCATCGGCGGGGGACCGGACGCGCGTCATCTGCCCGCGGACGATGATCTCTCCGGCATCGGGCTGCAAGATGCCGTAGATAATATTCATCAGCGTGGTCTTGCCGGCCCCGTTTTCTCCCAGCAGCGCGTGGATCTCTCCCGGACGGACGTCGAAGGTCACCCGATCATTGGCGACGACCCCAGGGAAGGTCTTCGTGATTTCGCGAAGGGCCAGCAGAGGAGAAGGGGCGGCACACACGCTGCGTGCTTGGTTCTTCCTGGCCGCGTCGCGGTCCTTGCCGCCATGTAGAGCACGCCAGTCTTATACGGTTGGGCCACACGCCCTATCATCGACGTGAATATCTGAAAGGTAGGATTGTGTGAAGAGGAGTCGCGCGACGCGACGGTGGAAAGGGTGGGGAATGGACGTCTACTTGCCCCGGACCCTGGAAGAGGCCCTCGAGGTTAAAGCCGCGCACCCGGACGCCCTCCCGATTGCGGGGGGCACCGACGTGATGGTCGAGATCAATTTCGATCGCCGTCGGCCCGCCTCGATCCTTGATCTCACCCGAGCGGCGGAACTGCAGACTTGGCGCCACGACGATGGGACCATCACCCTGGGGGCGGGGGTCTCGTACACCAGGATTGTCCGGGAGCTCACCATGTGTCGGCCATTGGTCGAGGCTTCTCGCACGGTCGGTTCTCCGCAGATCCGCAGCCGCGGCACGGTCGGGGGAAACCTGGGTACCGCAAGCCCCGCGGGCGACGCCTTGCCCGTGCTGGCCGCCTACGATGCGGACGTGATCCTGGCCAAGGCCGGCGGCGTCGTGCGGTCATTGCCCTGGCACCGATTCCACGTCGGTCCGAAAAAGACCGCGCTTGCGCCTGATGAGCTGATCGTGGGTACGCGGTGGAAGGTGGTGCGCGGGCCGGGTTCGTTTTCGAAGGTCGGGACGCGCAACGCAATGGTGATCGCGATCGCCAGTCTGTGTCTCGTGGTAGATGAGGCCACTCAGACTGTGCGCGTGGCCTTAGGCTCTGTGGGCCCCACGATTCTCCGCGCCCCTGAGGCGGAACAGTTCGCGACACGGTCCTGGCGCGAGGCGGGAGTGTGGGCGGATCCACGTGCGCCCATCGCGGACGGAGTGATCGATGAATTTGGAGAGCGTGTGGCCGCTGCCGCCCGGCCGATCGACGATGTCCGAGGAACCGCTGCCTACCGCCGGCACGCGTGTGCGGTGCTCGCGCGTCGAGCCTTGCGCTGGGCGATGGACGACCGAAAGCTGACCGGACCCGGGACGCCCCGAGGTGCCGGAGCGCGATGACACGATCCGTCTTCAGAGTCGCAAGTGATGTTGGCGTGACGAACCAACCATGTTGATTCGTCTGCACGTCAATGGCGACCCTCGCGAGGCCGATGTGTGGCCGGGGGCCAGCCTGCTCTCTCTGCTCCGCGACCACCTCGGTCTCGTGGGCTCCAAGAACGCGTGCGAGCAAGGCGAGTGCGGATCATGCTCCGTCTGGCTGGACGGGGATTTGGTTTGTTCGTGTTTGGTGCTGGCGGCGCAAGCCGAGGGCCGGCAGGTGCGCACGGTAGAGTCTCTGGCACAAGGCGATCGCCTTCACCCTGTCCAAGAGGCGTTTTTGGAAGCCGGCGCCGTGCAGTGCGGATTTTGCACACCCGGACTGATCGTGGCGGTCACCGATCTTCTGGACCACCATCCTCGGCCGACGGAGGAGACGATCCGCGAGGCTCTCGCCGGCAACCTCTGTCGCTGCACAGGATATCAAAAGATCATTGACGCCGTGAAGATAGCCGCAGGACGCTTGCAGGGCGGGCCCCAGGCGTCGGGGCCGAAATTCCGTTGACTCCGGTCGCAGTCCGTCCATGAGTGCAGCGCGAGGTGCCGGTGTATGGAAAGACTTCTGATCCGGTCCTGCGACGTCGTCCTCACCATGGACGACGCGGGGACGGAGGTGCGGGACGGATCAGTTCTCATCGAGGACGGTGTGATCTCCTGGGTGGGGACGGGATTGCCCGCGCGTCCCTCCGACGCCCGCGTCATCGACGGACGCGGGTTGGTGGCCACGCCCGGTCTCATCAATACCCACCACCATCTGTACCAGTCCTTAACCCGGGTGCGCGCACAGGATCAGGGGCTGTTTGGCTGGCTGCGAGAGTTGTACCCGGTCTGGGCGGGACTGGATCTGGAGTGGATGCGTGCGGCTTCCGCGGTCGGACTCGCCGAACTCGCGTTGTCCGGGTGCTCCACGACGACGGACCACCACTACATCTTCCCCACCGGCGTGACGGGGATCCTCGAGGCCGAAGTCGATGTCGCCGCGCAGGTTGGCGTCCGCTTTCATCCCTGCCGCGGCTCCATGGACCTCGGCGCATTGCAGGGCGGTCTGCCCCCGGATAGCCTCGTCGAAGACATCGATCGCATTCTTGCCCACACCGATGAGGTGATCACGCGGCTCCATGATCCGCGGCCCGGCGCGATGCTTCGGGTCGCCGTCGCTCCGTGCTCGCCGTTTTCCGTGACCCCGCAGTTGATGCGCGAGTCCGCAGATCTGGCTCGGCGGCGGGGGGTCCGGCTGCACACGCACATCGCGGAGACGGTGGACGAGGAAACGTTTTGCCAGAGCAAGTTCGGCCGGCGACCGCTGGAACTGCTGGACGATCTCCAGTGGCTGGGGGCGGATGTGTGGCTGGCGCATTGCGTGCACCTGAGTGGAGATGATGTCCGCCGGATTGCGGGTACGGGGACCGCCGTGGCGTGGTGTCCGACGTCCAATTTACGCCTGGGCTCGGGGATCGCCCCCGCACGAGAGCTCCTCGATGCGGGCGTCTCCGTGGGATTAGCTGTGGACGGCTCCGCCTCTAACGATGCCGGCCAGATGCAGGGCGAGGTGCGCCAAGCGATGCTCGTCGCGCGCGCCCGCGGCGATGCCCGCACTATGAGCGCCCGCGAGGCGCTGCGAGTCGCCACACGCGGTGGAGCCCGGTGTCTGGGGCGAGACGACATCGGTGTGCTCGAACCCGGTCGGCGTGGCGATGTGGCGCTGTTTGCTCTCGACAGCTTGGCCCTGGCGGGTGCTGAGGCCGATCCCGCCGCGGCGCTCGTCTACTGCGCCCCCCAGCGTGTCCGGCACCTCTTTGTGGACGGCCGGGCCGTTGTGCAAGACGGTCATCTCGTGCGCGTTGATGAGGAAGTCATTGCGCGGGAGGGTCATCGCGTAGGACGGCGGATTGTGGAGCAAGGACGACACTGACGATGCGAGGGGAGATGGTGAAGGAAAATAGACGGGTCATCCGCTCTCTGCAGTCTGGGGGGGCTCAAGCGTGAGCACCAAGATCGCTGAACGCGCGCGGGGTGGCGTCGGCGAAAGCGTCCGGCGTGTGGACGGCATCCCCAAGGTCAAAGGGCAGTTCCTCTACGGGAGCGACCTGTGGGCCGAGGACATGCTGTGGGGTTACACGGTGCGCAGTCCCCATCCCCACGCCCGTATTCGGTCAATCGACATCTCGCGTGCGATGTCCACCACAGGCGTGCACGCTGTCTTACTGGCCTCTGATGTGCCCGGCCGCAAGACGTACGGGCTCGAGCTGCTGGATCAGCCCGTGCTCGCGATTGACCGGGTGCGCTACCAGGGTGAACCGGTCGTGGTCCTCGCGGCGACCGAGCTCGAACTGGCCCGGCGCGCGGCCGAAAAGATCCGCATCGAGTACGAGGTCCTGCCCGCGGTAACGGACATGGAACAGGCGCTTCGCGCTGACTCCCCCCGGGTCCATGACTTCGGCAACGTCTTGCGGCACATTCGCATCGCGCACGGCGATCCCGGAGCCAAAGCCGACGTGTGGGTGGAGGGCTATTACGAGACCGGTGTGCAGGATCAAGCCAGCCTGGGCCCGGAATCGGGACTGGCGCTGCCCGCCGACGACGGCGGGGTGGACTTGTACGTTGCGACACAGTGGCTGCACGTTGACCGCGACCAGATTGCCCCCTGCTTGAATCTGCCCCCCGAGAAAGTTCGACTGCACCTGGCGGGGGTGGGGGGCGCGTTTGGTTCGCGCGAGGACCTCAGCATGCACATCCACGCCAGCCTGTTGGCTCTGCGCACCGGCAAGCCAGTGAAGATGGTCTACTCGCGCCAGGAGTCGTTTTTCGGTCACGTCCACCGCCATCCCTCCCGGATCTGGATGCGCACGGGTGCCGCGCGTGATGGGAGATTGGTTTCTGTCGTGGCCCGCGTGCTGATCGACGGCGGGGCGTACGCTTCGTCTTCCACCGCGGTCATCGCGAACGCGTCGACCTTTGCGGCCGGACCGTATGAGGTCCCGAATGTGTCCATCGAAGGAACCGCCGTGTACACGAACAATCCACCCTGCGGCGCAATGCGGGGATTTGGCGCTGTCCAGGTGTGCTTCGCCCACGAGACGCAGATGGACAAACTGGCCCGCGCGCTGGGGATGGATGCCGTCGACTTGCGCCTAAAAAGTGCGGTGTCGACAGGATCCGTGTTGCCCACGGGTCGGGTGATTCGGGGAAGTGCGCCGGTCCGCGAAGTCATCCGCCGCTGCATGGCGATCCCCTTGCCTCGTGCTTCAAATGAGCGCGACCCGATGACCTATCCTGGTGGCGCGGGCAACGTGAGCCGTGGTGAGCGATTGAAACGTGGGGTGGGGTTCGCCGTCGGGTACAAGAACATCGCGTACAGCGAGGGATTTGATGACTTTGCGGAGTGCCGGGTAAGGCTCTTTGCTGGACCTACGGGACCCGTCGCGGAAATCTACAGCGCCGCGGCGGAGGTGGGGCAGGGTCTGCATACCATCCTGGTGCAGATTGTCCGGGAGGAGCTGGGGATCGAGCAGGTGGTCCTCCACCCGGCCGACACCGGGATTGGGTCATCCGGTTCCAGTTCGGCCTCGCGACAGACAATGATGTCCGGCGGCGCGGTGCAGCTAGCATCCCGCGCGGTGCGGGATGCGCTCCTTGCGTGTGTGCACAGACGTTTGGGCACAGAGGCCGCAGCGTTCGTGATCCGTGACGGGGATATCTTCGCAGGCGCGCGTCGGGTGGGGTCTGTGCAGGAGTTCCTCGACGAGCCGATTGAGCAGACGCGCGTCTACCACCATCGGACGACCACCGCGCTCGATAAGAACGGACAGGGAGACCCGCACGTCACGCTGGCCTTCGCCGCAGAACGCGCGGTGGTGGAAGTCGACGACGAACTCGGGCTCGTCCGCGTCGTACAGATTGCCGCGGCTCAAGACGTGGGCCGGGCTTTGAATCCGCAGGGCGTCCATGGCCAGATCGAAGGCGGCACAGCGCAAGGGTTGGGATTGGCGTTGATGGAGGAGATCCAGCTCGCCGACGGACGCATTCGCAACGCATCGTTCACCGACTATCTGATCCCCACGATTCTCGACATGCCGCCCGTGGTCTCCGAACTTATCGAAGAGCCCGAGCCCGGGGTGCCGTATGGGGCGAAGGGCGTGGGCGAACATGCCACGATCGTTTCCACAGCGGCCATTGTGGCCGCCCTACGCCAGGCGACGGGGCGCGACCTTAACCGCGTTCCGGTGCGACCTGATGATCTGACCGGTCTTACCGGGCCGGTCCGCTCCCCCGGTCCTCCGCCTTCGCCGGATGTTCCCTATCCCGAGCCCGTGCCCAAGGCGCTCGGCGCCCTGTGACGTACGACCGCGTCGTTGCGGGCGGTCTGATCGTCGCCCCGGATGAGACCGTTCGCGGCAGCATCGGCATTCGCGATGGCACCATCGCTGCGATTTCGCCGGATCGTCTGCAAGGCGAGGAGGTGTTGGACGCGCGCGATCGTGTCATTCTCCCGGGCGCAGTCGACCTCCACGTGCATTTCAACGAGCCAGGCCGGACACACTGGGAAGGGTGGGGTCCGGGCAGCCGCGCCGCCGCGGTCGGCGGCGTGACCACGATCGTCGAGATGCCCCTCAACGCGATCCCGCCCACCGTGACGGCGACCGCGCTGGCAGCCAAAGTGCAGGCCGCACAGGCGGCATCCGTCGTGGACTTCGCCCTGTGGGGCGGGTTGATCACTGACAATCTCGAGCACTTGGCCTCCCTGGCGTCCGGGGGCGTCGTGGGGTTCAAGGCGTTTATGTGCGCCAGTGGGACCGCGGAGTTTCCGTATGTGGAAGACGGCATTTTGTATGAAGGGTTGTCCCGGATTCAAGAGTTGGGACTCTTCCTCGCGGTCCATGCCGAAAGCCAGTGGATCACTCAATACCACAGCGAGCGATTGCAAAAACAAGGGCGCCATGACCGCCCGGCCTGGGCCCAGTCGCGGCCGCCCATCGCTGAGCTGGAAGCGATCCAGCGGGCGCTGTTTCTGGCGGCGCGCGTCGGCTGCCGTCTGCACGTTGTCCACATGAGTGTGCATGACGGCACCACCTTGATTGCCGAGTCGAAAGCAGCGGGCCAGCCGGTGACGGTGGAAACCTGTGCGCACTACTTGGCGCTGACCGACGAGGATCTCCTCCGGCTGGGTCCGGTCGCGAAATGTGCGCCACCCCTACGCGACCGCGCAGCGCAAGACCGATTGTGGCGCGATGTTTTGGCGGGGCAGATCGACTGCGTCACGTCAGACCACTCTCCCTGTCCCACCGGCGACAAGACGCGGGGGGACGATGATATCTGGCAGGCCTGGGGCGGGATCACCGGGGTGCAGACGCTGGTGCCTGTGATGCTGACCGAGGGGGTCCACCGGCGGTCGATGTCTTGGTCCACGTTCGCGACTCTGCTGTCCGCCACGCCGGCAAAGATCGCAGGCCTCTGGCCGCGGAAAGGCGCGATCCAAGTCGGCGCCGACGCCGATCTCCTAATCGTGGATCCTGAACGGGAGTGGACGGTGGACCGCTCGTGGCTGCAGTCGCGGCATAAGCATTCCCCTTTCATCGGCCGGACAATGAAAGGGAGGGTAGACCAGGTCATTCGGCGCGGACGGACTGTAGCGAAAAACGGGGAGGTGACCCTCGACGGAGGAGGTGTCTGGCTTCGGCCTCACAGCACTGACACAGCACCCCTTAGGTAAACACACACCCTTGCTAGATGTCAGCTGCTTTGGTAGATGCCGTCCATCAACGCCTGGAAGTTATCTGAAGACCGCGCTCAGCAGTGCGCCTGCATAACGGCACTGAATAGAGGAAGGATACTTTCGGCGGGACGTCTTGCGGTGAGGAGACGTTCGGTGGGACAGGTCGGTCACATACGCTGGTAGATGCCTCGCCAGGTGATGTCGATGATGTCGCTCAGCCGGCCAGCGGCCTTAAGCCTCGGGCGATGACTCCGGGTGAACGCTTCGACGGCTTCCAGGGCGTCCTCTGAGGTCTCATAGATTGCCAGGTACGTTCCTGCCTCTTGTCCGGCGAGACCACGAAAACGGTGGGCGGTGTGGAACAATTTCGTACCAAGCAGGTCCGGGATATGAATGCGGTCATACCACTCGTTAAACTCCCGCTCCCGCTCTGGCGATGTGCAGTTGCTCTCGATGATAAACAATCCCCTCGTCCTCGCCCCAAGTTGCCCCGATCCATGGTGTTCCCCGATGCGTCGCCACATCGAGCGCCGCGCGATCTGGAGATGCGGGGACATGCGGCCGCGGTCGTGCAGACGGTGAACTTGGTCCGCAAAGGCCTGGTTGATTCGCTCGAGATCCGTGCCGGGCAGTTCATACAGCGCGAGGTAGGCTGGGTTCTTCGACTCGCGATCGGTGTCGGCAAACCGCGTGCCCGTTGTGGCGAGACCGCTGCCCAGGATGTCGGGGAGATGAATCGTGTCATACCACGTGTTGAACTCCGCCTCATGAGCCCGATCGGTACAGTTCGTGAAGGTGAGGCGTATCGCCTCAGGATGCCGCCCGTCCATAACTGCGTCGTGCCTCCTCTACTCCAGCCCCGGATGCGACGCGCGCGCCGAACGACCGAAGCACAGACTCCAGCGCCGTCAGAACTCTCAGCACCGTGCTCAGTTCGGCATTATAACCCATGGTGCCGATCCGCCAGATCCGTCCGCGCAGCGGACCGAACGCGGTCGCCACTTCGATGCCGAATTCCTCCAGTAGCCGCGCCCGTCCCGCTTCATCAGGGACTCCCTCCGGAATCATCATCGCCGTGATCATGGGCAGCCGGTGGGCGGAATCGCCGAACAGCTGAATCCCCATTGCCTCGAGTCCGCGTTTCAACGCCTCGCCTACTCTCTGGTGGCGTGCCCAGCGGGTCTCCAACCCCTCCTCCACGATCAGGCGGAGCGCCTCACGCAAGCCGTAAGTCATACTGGTGGGCAGCGTGTGATGGTTGAGCCGCTCAGGACTCCAATACCTCTGGAGCTGTGCGAGATCGAAGTAATTGCTGATGATCGGCGTTTTACGGGATACGATCGCCTGTTCCGCTCTGGCATTGTATGTGAGAGGGGCCATACCCGACGGACAGCCGACACACTTCTGAGTTCCCGCCGAGCCGAGGTCGACCCCCCAGGCATCGACATCCACGGGGACACCGCCCAATGTGACGACCGCGTCGACGACCAATAGCGCATCGTGCTGCCGGCAGATGCGGCCAATCTCCTCCATCATGGGCTGTAACATCCCGGTCGAGGTTTCCCCGTGGACGAGGGCGACGATCTTTGCTGGGGTGCGCCGCAGGGTGCCTTCAATCTGCGCGGGATCAATGATCTGTCCCCACTCCGCGGTGACCTGGTTAACCTGCGCGCCGTACCGCTTCGCGAGGTCCACGAACAGATCGCCGAACCGACCACAGTTGGCGACCAGCACGCGATCTCCGAGTTCCACCAGGGATGCGATTGCAGCTTCCATCCCGGCACGGCCCGTACCGGAAATGGGGAACGTCCGGGGGTTGCGCGAGCGAAACACCTGGCGGCCCAGATCCATCACTTCGGTCATTATTGCGGTGAACGCGGGATCGAACTGGCCCAGTACCGGAGCCGCCATGGCCCGCAAGACCCGTGGATCAGGATTAGTGGGACCGCTGCCGCACAGCAGGCGGGTCGGGGGGTTGAGATCTGGTACGCTTGGCGTCACGTCGTTCGTCCTCCTCCGGGCGGGCGCATCAGGGGGCGTGTTGGGCCGCGAATGCTTCAAGCGCTTTTTCGAACGCCTCGCGAGGGGCCCGAACCACTCCGGCGCCTATTTGGCCGATGCCAGCCCGTCGATGGGCGATGCCGGTGTTGATCACCGGCTCCAGCTCTAGCTGTACGACACGGCGGATGTCAATCCCGGTCGGCGTCCCAGCGAAATCGAGCGCGGGGATCTTAAAGTGCGGGCTGGATCCTGCGGTAATCTCGCGCATCTGAGCGGTCACGGCGACGGCGTCCTGTGCGGAGCGCAGACCCACAAACCCTGCCACCGCCGGGGCTGCCGCCATCGCGAACCCGCCCAGCCCCACGGTTTCGACGATTGCGCTATCTCCCATGTCGGGATTGCTATCCGCGGCGCTGTAACCCGGGAAGTAGAGCCCCTCTGGGACCGGGGCGGGTGCCGTGAACCAGCGGGAGCCCAGCCCGCTGACGCGTACTCCGAACTGGACGCCGTTGCGGCTCATCACTGAGACAAGTGTGCAATGGGGGATTTCCTGCAACCTGTGTGCGATGGATGCGCACGCCGCCATTGCCACATTGAGGAAGAACTGGTCGTTGTCAGCCAAGAACCTCAGCACCTGAGCCGCCCCACCCGGAGGGTCCGTGGCGGCTAGGGCGGGAGCTATGGCGCGGACAAGCAGGGAGGTGGCGGCGACGTTCCGTTGGTGCAATTCATCGCCCATCGCCACGGCGCGGGCCATGAGCGGCACGAGGGGCACTCCGCCCATCGATCGCAGCGCGGCATCAAGTGCGGGTCCCAGGACATTCCGCATCCACTGAAGACGGTCCAACACTGCGCTGTCGTACGCGCCAAAGCGCAGGACAGCCCCGATCCCTTCGTTGAGAGGACAGCAGGCTAGCGCGGGAGAGGAGGCGTCGCGGACTTCCAAGAGAGGCATGGAAGGGGAAATGATGCCGGCCATCGGACCGACTGCTCCGTGATCGTGCGTACACCCGAGGATGACCGCGCCGGAGTCTAACGCCACGGCGGCGTCGTCCGAGTTGCGGGCCCACTGCTCAAAGACGATGGCACCAATCGCGGCTCCCCGCATTGGTCCGCACATCGCAGACGGCGCGACCGGTGGGCCGGCATGCAGCAGAGCGTGGCCAGACAACGCCGGAATCAGTGCGCGGGCCTCGCGTACGCCGGTGAGCACCGGGGAGGCCCGCGCAATTCGCACGAGGGCTTCAGTATTAGCGGTTTCAATTTGTGCGGCGAGTCGACTCATTGAGACGCGTAGGCCACAGGAAGCCGACGAGTGGCGTCTTTGGCACTGTCAAGAATCAGCAGGGTTTCCAGTAACACCTGCGCGCCGATGGCCGCTGTCTCCCAGGGTGTGTGTTCCCGCGGCGAATGACTGAGCCCGGCGGTGCTTGCCACGAAGATCATGCCCGAAGGAATATAGCGGGCTAAGACGCCCGCGTCATGTCCGGCCCAGCTCGGCAGAGTCAGCGAGGGCTGTCCGCATGTCTGCAGCGCCTGCACGACCGCATCCCGGACCCCTGGATCCATCGGTACAGGCGGGGAGCGATCCCAGGATCCTACCGTCAGTCGCAAGCCCTCCTGGGCCGCGATCCGCTGTGCGCGCTGTTCTACCGCCACGCGGAGGTCGTCCAGTTCGTGCTCGCCCGGGCTGCGCGCTTCGACGGAGAGGTCCACGCGGCCAGGAATTACGTTGGTGGCTCCCGGGTACACGCTGAGGCGGCCCACTGTGCCCACAGCCCGATCCTTGTGCTGTAGCGCCAGCTCACGCATCGCCACGACGAGCTCGGCGGCACCGACCAGCGCATCGGCCCGCGCGGTCATCGGGGTTGTTCCGGCGTGCGCGGCTCGTCCCTCGAAGGTGAGCGTGGTCCTCAGGATGCCCGTGATCGAATCCACTGCCGCGACCGCGCGTCCCATGCGCTCGAGGACGGGTCCTTGCTCTACGTGCAGTTCCACATACGCGGCCGCGTGCTCCGGGACCCGCGCCACCGGTAACCCGTGGGCCCGAGCCCTGAGGTACTCGTTGAGCGACTGCCCGCTACGATCGCGCAGAGTCTCAAGGCGGCTTCGCGGAATCTCGCCGACCAATGCGCGGGACGACAGCGTCCCGATATCAAAGGCATGGCCCTCTTCGTCAGCAAACGCGATCACCGCGAGACGATGCCGCAAGCGCCGGCCGGCATCCCGTAGCGTCTGCGCCGCTTCGACCGCGGCGACGACACCCAACCCGCCATCAAACATGCCTCCATCGGGGACCGTGTCCAGGTGAGAGCCAGCCAGCAGGACAGGTCCGTCTCCCCCGGCTCCAAGGCCGATCAGGTTGCCAAACTCATCGACGCCCGGGTCGAGCCCCGCCTCGCGCATCATCTGTGCAACGAGGCGTACCGCCTCCACATGCGCGGGAGAAAATGGGGGTCGGCTGATGCCGCCGGAGTCCCCACGTCCGATGGTGCCGAGGTGTTCCATCCGCTGGCGCAGCCGCTGAGGAGAAATGCGTGCAGGGGTCATCACGGAATCGCTCGTGTGTTCCGCGAACTGCGGGAGCATCCCTGCCCGTAGACGGCGCTGGAGAAGTGCGCGACCGCGGCGAGCGACACGAGACGCGCCGGAAGTAGTGAGGTAGGCCTGATGGGGCTGAAAGTTTCAGCCTTATGACTCCGACCGCGGTATGCTGGAGGTAGCATGATCATCGGGCTGGGAATTTTCGGAGCGACGATCAGCGGTTACGTCTGGTACAAACAGGTAACCCCCGGTGTCGTCGCCTGCCTGGGCGCGGGGTGCGCGACGGTCATCCGCAGCCGCTACGGAAAGCTGCTGGGGATTCCTAACGGCGCGTTGGGGGTCGCCTACTTCCTCACCGTGTCGGCGACGCCCTTGTTGTCGTCCTGGTTGCCGAACCTCCGTCCGCTGGTGCTGCTGGCGACTGCGATCGCCCTCTTCCTTTATGGATACCTGGCGTATCTGCAGGTGTTTGTCTTGCGGGCGCTGTGCAACTGGTGCCTGATGTCGGCTGGTCTTACAGGCATCCTCTTCTGGGTGTTGCTTAGAGGGTGAGAGGCCCGGGCCGAGAGCATCAGGTTTCTTTCAGCGCGCGCTCGATAGCCTGCTCCAAACTCATCGCCCGGCCCTCGGCCCAGGCCGCTGCTAACCCCTCTTGGCCCAAGGCGGCCCCGGCGGCGGACACTTGGCGAGCATATTCGGCTCCGTCAGACGGCGGCAGAGGAGTGCCGATGGTCTCGCGCATGATCTCCGCTGCCCCGAGCAGCCGCGCGGCCAGAATGGGTTTCGCTTGCCCGCCCGCCACGCCCGCCAATCCCTCCAGACACTCCGGGATGCCCCGCCTGTCCGCGAAGTCTCGTCGTAGGGTTAGACTCTCTTTGAAGAGCGTCATCGCCCGTTCGTGATTCCCCAACTTGAGTGCTATTTTCCCCAGAGCGTTCTGACACGCGACGATACTGTATTTGTCCTTCACATCCCGGGACAAGGCCAGACCCTCGTCAAGTGATGACATGGCTCGCTGATAATCTGCCCGCATTCCCGCCACATTCCCGAGGTTGCGCAGTGTGTATGCGGTGCGCCATTTGTCCCCGGTCTCTCGACACAGAGCCAAACTTTCCTCAAAAAGCGGTTTTGCTCTACTGTCGTCGCCTTGGGTGAGTGCGACATGCCCCAGGCAATTCAGCGACCAGCTAATCCCCCACTTGTCTCCCAGTTCCCGAAAAAGAAGTAAACTCTCTTCAAAGTGAGTGTTTGCATGACCATAATCAGCCTGATTCTCCGCCACATGCCCCAAGGTATGGAGCGCGGTAGCCATCCCCCGTTTGTCGCCCAGCTCTCGCCACAATGTCAGGCTTTTGCGCAGTACGGTCCCCGCCAGTTCGAGTTCGCCCTGAGGCCACGACAATTGTCCTACCCCCCACAGCGCCTTAGCCCGCACAGGCGGCGATGCATCGCTGGCGATAAGCAATGTATCTTCCAACCACTTGCGCCCCTCGCTCAAATGACCACGTATTTGGCAAAACCATTGCAGCTCCCCCGCTAACCGTAGCCCCGCTGCCGGTGCCTCCTTCATGCTCCACTCCAACGCCGCGCGCAGGTTGTCGAGCTCGTTCTCCAGCCGATCCAGCCACAGGATCTGCCGTGGTCCTCGCAGTTCCCGTTCCGCCCGTTCCACCAATTCCAAGAACCAGTCGCGATGCTTTCTTCGTACAATGAGGGCTTTTTCAGACTCCATCAGTCTGTCCAGACCATACTGCCGCACCGTCTCCAGCAACCCATACCGTGCCTCGTTACCCTTTGTCTCCACCCCCACGAGAGATTTGTCCACCAACTGGGCCAGTAGGTCCAAGATAGCGGATGCCTCGACGCCATCCCCAGAACAGACCGCTTCGGCTGCCACCAATGTCCAGCCACCAGCAAACACCGACAGCCGACGCAGCACCGTCCGTTCTTGCTCGGATAGAAGGTCGTAACTCCAGTCCATCGCCGCCCGTAATGTTTGCTGGCGAGGCAGGGCGGTGCGGCTCCCCCCGGTGAGCAATCGAAACCGGTCCTCCAGCCGGGCCGCAATCTGCTCCACCGCCAGCACCTTGACGCGGGCCGCCGCAAGTTCGATGGCGAGAGGGATACCGTCTAGCCGGTGGCAGACCTGCGCGACTGCAGGGGCGTTGTCCCGTGTGATGGCAAACTGCGGCGCGCTCGTCACCGCCCGGTCGATAAACAGCCGGACGGCCTCGTATTCCGCGATGTGGTCCAGGGGAGGGAGACGCTGCAGGTCGGGGACAGACAGGGAGGGAACGCGCCAGGTGGTTTCCCCCGTCACCCCCAAGGCCTCACGACTGGTCGCGAGGATCCGCAAGTTTGGGCAAGTTCCCAGGAGGTCGGTGGTTAGATGGGCGCAGGCCGGCACTAAATGCTCACAATTGTCCAGGACGACGAGCACGGATTTGCCCCGCAGGGCGTCCGCGAGCGTCTCGGTCAGCATTCGACCTGGCTGCTCAGGCTCCGGTATGCCCAAAGCGGAGGCTACCGCTTTCGGGACGAGACTCGGGTTGGTCAACGCTGCTAACTCTACCAGCCATACCCCGTCGGGAAATTCCTCCAGCGCCTCCGCAGCCACCTGAAGAGCCAATCGCGTCTTGCCCGCGCCCCCTGACCCGGTGAGCGTAATGAAACGGGTTGTGGAGAGCAGTTTCCTAACCTCAGCCTTCTCGTGCCCGCGGCCGATGAAACTCGTCAATTGTACGGGCAGGTTGTTGGGGAGGATATTGAGGGACTTGAGGGGCGGGAAGGCGGCGGGAAGATTCGGGTGCACCACTTGCAAGAGATGCTCGGGTTCACGCAAATCCTTGAGTCGGTGGTTCCCCAAGTCCCGGAGGCTTACCCCAGGGGGGAGGTCACGGCCGGCGAGACTACTTACCGCGTCTGAGAGAAGAATCTGCCCCCCGTACCCGGCAGCTCCAATCCGCGCTGCGCGATGCACGTCGAGACCGACATACCGGTCCGTTCGGCTGATCGGCTCACCTGTGTGAAGTCCCATCCGCACCTGGAGCGACGCGCCGTCTGGCCAGGGGTACTCCGTTAGGGACTGTTGGGCCGCGACCGCTGTCGCCACCGCATCTCTGGCCCGAGAGAACGCCACGAGGAAGCTGTCCCCTTGGCTGTCGATCTCTTGCCCGTTTCCCTTGGCGAATGCATCACGGAGGATCCGCTGGTGTTCCTCGAGGACCTCAGCGTACCGGCGGTCGCCGAGACGCTGCAGGAGCGTGGAGGAGCCCTCAATGTCGGTGAAAAGAAAAGTGACTGTTCCGGTTGGAAGGCCAACCATAGAGTCTTCCTGCGCTTCGATCCCTCGCACGTGCGACGTTCGCTAGAGTCCTACGCCGGTTCCTTCCTCAGCATACTATTCGTTCTCGGCCAATATCGAGGGAGAGTAGTGGTACCCTAATGGAAGACCCCGGGCGGCGCGCACTGGTCGCAGCGCGCGCTCGCCTGTACCCAGGCTTGGGAGATGGATCAGCGCGCACTGCTTGCGGGAGATCTCGGCGCCACACACACGCGATTAGCCATTGTCTCTGCCGGTGCGGGGGTGCGCCAACCTCTGGCGAGTGCAGAGTTTCGCAGCGCAGATCACGGAAGCCTGACGGAGCTCGTTCAGGTATTTCTCTCCCAGGTCCATATCCCGGTGAAGCGGGCGGTATTGGGGGTCCCGGGCCCCGTCGTGGATGGGCGAGCCCGGATCACGAATCTTCCTTGGACCATTGATGCCGAACACCTGGCCAAATCCGGCGGTTTCTCTAATGTGATGTTGGTCAATGACGTGCAAGCGCTCGGTTATGCCCTGCCGTTGCTGGAGCCCGAAGAGATGCACACCCTCAATCCCGGCACCCCCGTGCTCGGTGCTCCGAATGCCATCATCGCCCCCGGCACCGGACTAGGAGAGGCGTTTGTGGTTTTTGACGGAGGGAAGCCACGGGCGTACGCGACTGAAGGCGGGCATACGGACTTCGGCCCGACGGATCCTCGCCAGGTGGGCCTACTCGAGTACATGGGCGCGAAATTCGAGCACGTCAGCTACGAGCGTGTCTGCTCCGGTCGGGGGATGCCCTTGATCTACAACTACCTCAAAGAAAGCGGTTTTGCTGAAGAACCAGCATGGCTGAAGGAGCGCTTGGCGGCCGCAGACGATCCGAACCCAGTCATTGTGGCTGCGGCGCTGCAAGAGCCCATCAGCGCGTTGTGCCGCGGGGTGCTGGATCTTTTTGTCTCGGTCTTGGGCGCCGAGGCGGGAAATCTCGCCCTGAAGGTGCTCGCCACGGGCGGCGTGTACTTGGGCGGGGGGATCCCCCGTCGCATCATCACCGCCCTCGACGGGAGGACGTTCATCGACGCTTTCCGGCGGAAGGGGCGGTTGGCCCCGCTGCTCGCCCGCATTCCCGTCCACGTAATCTTGTTGCCGCAGGCCGCCTTGTTGGGGGCGGCAACGTATGGTCTGCAGGAGCGCGCATGATGCCGTGCACGCCCTCCGCACAAACTCAACGGCGAGGTGAGAGTCCATGGAGTTAGCGATGATTGGGTTAGGACGCATGGGCGCGAACATGACCGAGCGGTTAGTCCGCGGCGGACACCGCGTCGTGGGCTACGCGCGGTCGGCGGAGTCCCGCCAGCGGGCCGTGCAGGCGGGTGGCGAAGCAGTCGCCTCCCTCCCGGAGGTCATGACCACATTGCGTGCCCCGCGCATCGTCTGGTTGATGATCCCCGCCGGCGCCGCGGTCGATCAGACGTTGCAGACGCTCCTGCCCCTTTTAAGCCACGGCGACACCGTGGTGGACGGCGGCAATTCCTACTACCGCGATACTCTTCGCCGGGCTGCAATGGTGAGCGAACACGGACTAGAATTCGTCGACGTCGGCACGAGCGGCGGCATCTGGGGGCGTACTGAAGGCTACAGTCTCATGGTGGGGGGCCATCCCAACGCCGTGGCCCGCCTTCGGCCGATTTTCCAGACTCTCGCACCCGGACCCGATCTGGGATGGGGCCATGTCGGCCCCCACGGGGCGGGACATTTTGTGAAGATGGTGCACAATGGAATTGAGTACGGCATGATGCAGGCGCTGGCCGAAGGCTTCGCCCTCATGAAGCGAAAGACCGACTTCCACTTGGATGTGCGGCAGATCTCGGAGATCTGGCGCTACGGGAGCGTGGTCCGCTCGTGGCTGCTCGATCTTACCGCCGCCGCGCTGCGGCAAGACCCCGAGCTCGCGAACGTGATCCCCCGGGTCGCCGACTCCGGCGAAGGTCGCTGGACTGTCTTCGAGGCCATCGAGCTGGACAGCCCGGCTCCGGTCATCACCCTCGCGTTGCTGGAGCGGCTGCGCTCGCGGGACGAGTACGCGTACTCGGACCGGCTGCTGGCCGTCATGCGCGAGCAGTTCGGTGGGCATGAGGTCTTGCGGGCCAAA
Source organism: bacterium (assembly GCA_036393975.1). Lineage (GTDB taxonomy): Bacteria > Sysuimicrobiota > Sysuimicrobiia > Sysuimicrobiales > Kaftiobacteriaceae > 13-1-40CM-64-14. The sequence goes on from DASWFZ010000101.1 coordinate 39,303, forward strand.
CCATGACGGCGCCGTCGCAAACCAGACCCAGCGTCTACGTCTATCCTGACCTCGAGGCGATGAGTCAGGCCGCCGCACGCGCCCTCGTTGATCGCGTGCGCTCGGTGGTGGAATCCGAGGGGCGCTGCGCGCTAGCCCTGTCCGGCGGCAACACCCCGCGCGCCCTGTATCGTCTGCTGGCGGAGGAATATGTCGACCGCGTCCCGTGGAACCAGGTCGATCTGTTCTGGGGTGATGAGCGGTATGTGCCACCCGATGACCCGCGCAGCAACTACCGGATGGTGAAAGATGCGCTTCTAGACCGTCTGCCGATTCCAACCAAAAACGTGTATCCGATGCCAACCTCCCATGCCGACCCCGAGGGCGCGGCGCGTGCGTATGAGGCACTCTTGGCGCAGCGGTTTGCAGGCCGTTGGCCGCGCTTCGATCTCATATTGCTGGGCATGGCCGCGGACGGCCACATCGCATCGCTGTTTCCGGCCTCCCCTGCGCTCCAAGCCCGGGACCGCCGGGTGATCGCGGTGCGGGCGTCAGTCGATCCCCCGCAGCGGCTGACGATCACGTTGCCTGTCATCAATCACGCGGCTGCCGTCTTCTTCCTCGTGGCGGGCAAAGGGAAGGCTGGCGCGGTACACCGGGTCCTGGTGGGTCCCTGTGATCCGGAGACCTGCCCCGCCTTGGGTGTGCAGCCCACCGCTGGGGATGTCGTCTGGTGGATTGACGAAGGCGCCGGAACGTTTCTTGGTCCATCGGTGCGCACCCCCTCACCGCCCGCGTAAAAGTGGTGGACAGGGCCGAGGGAGCAGGCGAAATCGCGGCAGACTGCCGCGGATGGAGGTTTAGAGAATGGCAGTGAGCTGGGAGAAGATGGCACAGATTGTCGGATCGGCGCGGACCATTGCCGTCGTGGGTCTGTCTGACAAGCCCGATCGGCCAAGCAACGAGATTGCGCGCTACCTGCAAAAGGCGGGCTACCGGATCATTCCCGTGAACCCACGCCTCGCGGAAGCACTGGGCGAGCGCGCGCTTTCAAGCCTGCGGGAAATCTCCGAGCATGTGGACGTCGTCTTGATCTTCCGGCGTCCTGAGGCGGTCCCTCCCGTCGTGGAGGACGCAATTGCCATTGGTGCCTCGGTTGTGTGGATGCAGCCTGGTGCAGAGAACCCCGATGCCGCCTCACGCGCGCAGGCCGCAGGGCTGACTGCGGTGGTAGGGATGTGTATGCGCACGATGCACCGCACATTAGCGGGGGCGCGAATGTAAGAGTTCCCACGCGTGGGAGGACGCGGGGGAAACCATGGTGCTAGAGTAGGCGCGCCGTGGTGTCGGAGGCTGTGAGTTCGATCAACGCCCCGCCGGTTTTGCCATCCCCCATCGTGCAGTTGACCACGAGAGTGTCCCCGGACCGCTCTATGCCTGGAGACTCATGGACGTGACCGCAGAGCACTACACGCGGGTGTAGGCGGTGTATTAAGTCCCGGACCCGTGTAGTGCCGAAGTGCCGACCGCCGGAACCCGTGTCCAGAATCCCGAGCGGGGGTTCGTGGACCACTAAGACGTCACACTGGCGGGTGACGTCCGGCCCGCCGAAAGAGACGCCGTCGATAATCACAGGATCAGCCTCCCCCAGCCGCCCTTCGGTGCGAATCCGCGCAGCCTCTGTTGCGTAGTCCATGTTCCCGGGAACGGCGAGAACAGGGAAAGGGAGCGCCAGCAGAGCCAACGTCTCGCTCCCGCTGCCGGCATGGGTCAGATCGCCAGGGAGCACGACCACGTTGGGCCGCAGCTCACTGGTGAGCGCGCGGACACGGGCGATGCGGTCGGGGCGGCCGTGCTGGTCTGCACAGGCGAGGATGCGCATGGCGACGGTCTGTTCTGAGAACTCCGTCAGACTACCTCCCTTATGGTAACGGAGGCCGGGCCTGAGCTCGGGGCACAGATTCTCCCTGCCACAGGAACGTCGCGGACCGTCCAGAAGGGATGTACTCAGTGAAGCCGACAGATCGCGTTCTCGCCGCGCTGCACGCGGGCGGCGTCGCCATCGACATTTTGGAATTTCCTCACAGCACGCGCACGGCCGCCGATGCCGCGGCTGCAATCGGCACGACGGTGGCTCAGATCGTCAAATCGCTTGTGTTCCTGGCCGACGTACAGCCGGTTCTGGTGTTGGCCTCGGGGGCGAATCGCGTGGACGCCACCAAACTGGCCCGCGCCGCCGGCGTCCGCAGCATCACTAAGGCGAGTGCTGATGTGGTCCATGACGTCACGGGATTCGCCATCGGAGGAGTCCCTCCGGTGGGGCACGAGCGGCCCTTGCCCGTCTACATCGACCGTGACCTGCTGGGTTTCGAAATCGTCTTTGCTGCCGCGGGGACGCCCACCAGTGTGTTCGCGATTGCCCCGGTTCTCTTGCAGCGTCTCACCCGTGGGACTGTGGTCGATCTCCGTGAAGAGTCCAAAGGACTGGCGTGATCCATCGCCGGGATACGTTCTTCCGCAGGAGCCTCAAAAGGCGACGCGTGCGGGTTCCGCGGGGATGAGAAAGAGAGAACACATGTGATCCCAGAGACGTTATTAAGGAGACCCGTTACAGCGCGACCCCGTTTGTCCGATAAGAGATAGTAGGAGGACACGTGTGAGGTACGGTCGTTCCCTGGTCGTGGCGGCAACCCTGGTGGCGCTGCTTGTGCACCTTGGCATGGGCGCCTCGACTGCGCAGTCGGTGGGCTTGACCGGTGCGGGAGGGAGCTTCCCCGGCCCCTTGTACGCGAAGTGGATCCAGGTGTATGCCGCGGAGCGCGGCGTGCGCCTTGTGTACCATCAGGTCGGGTCGGGCGACGGACTCCGATTACTCCTGGATCGGGGCGTGGATTTCGCAGGGATCGATGCGATACCTACACGTGACCAGCTCGCCCACGCCTCGGGGCCGCTCGTGTTTGTGCCCATTGTTGCGGGCGCCGTGGTGCCCGTGTATGCGGTGCAGGATTTGTCGCACGGGTTGGCGTTTACCGGGCCGGTCCTCGCGGATATCTTCCTAGGGAAGATCACGCAGTGGGACGATAAACGTCTCGTCGATCTCAATCCGCAGGCGAAGGTGCCAGCCAAACCCATCGTGGTCATCCATCGGTCGGACGACTCGGGTGTCACCGCGATCTGGACGAACTACCTGAGCAAGGTCAGCCCGGAGTGGCGCGAGCGGGTCGGTGAGGGCAGCACGGTGCAGTGGCCAGTGGGCCGCGAGGCCCGCGGCGACCAGGGCGTGGTGGATCTCGCGCGCCGGACCGAGAATTCGATCGGCTATGTGGAGCTCGCGCACGCGTTCGGGAACCGCATGACATTCGGCAGCGTGCGCAACAAGGCTGGACAGCTGCTTGCCCCGTCGCTGACGTCGACGACGAAAGCGCTGGAAGCCGCGTTGCCGACGATTCCCGACGACTACCTGATGTTGATGACAAATCCCGATGCCGGGTTCGCCTATCCGATTGCCGGTCTCACCTACCTGGTCGTCTACGCCGATCAGCCCGATCCGGATAAAGGCCGTGCGCTCACACAGTTCCTGTGGTGGGCGACCCATGAGGGCCAGAAGCACGCACCGAATTACCTGTATGCGCCGTTGCCTCGCCAACTGGTGGACCGGGTAGAACGCACCCTCAAGACCATGACCGTCAACGGGCAGCCTGCCTTTCCGTGAACGATCCATCAATCCGGTCCGCAGTCCTGTCGTGCCGGAGGGTGCGCCCCGTGATATTCTGAGTGAGCATGCCCCCCGATCCCAATAGTCCCCAGCCGGTGCCGACCACTCCGCCCCGACCCGAGCGAGGGTCGCCGGAGGTTGACCTTTTAGAGGAAATGGGGAAGACGATCCTCCAGTCGGCCGAAGTGCTGGTCGAATCCCTGGCGGGCCGCACCCCGATCGCCGAAGGCTGGCAGACCATTCGGGACCTTGAACACAAGGGCGACGCGGTCGCGCGCGATATGTTCGAGATGTTGATGACGCCGCACCCGACGCTAATCGCCTCCGACGCGCTCAAAGCTCTCACTGGGTACCTCGACGACATTCTGGATGCAATCGAAGCTGCGGCGGCGCGTCTAGCGATTCACCGGGTCCGCCGCGCGATTCCGGCCGCCCGCGAGCTGGGCCAGATCGTCCTCGAATCGGCCCAGGAACTGCGGCAGGCCCTTGAGCTGCGGCAAACTGGCGAGCTGTTCGTGCACACGCGCACCTTGCATCGGCTGGAAAACCGCGGTGACGACGTCTTGCGGGACGCGATTGGCGCGCTCTTCAGCCGCCGCGCTAGCGCCCGCGACATCGTCAAGTGGAAGGACATCTGCGAGATCTTGGAAGCGAGCACCGATCGCTGCGAGGACGTCGCCAACGTCTTGGAAACGGTTCTGACCCAGACGGGGCGCGAGGAACGCCTCGTCGCCGGGCGGCTGACGATGGACCTGAGCCGTCACGATGTCCAAGTCGCCGGGGCTGCGGTGGCTCTGTCCGCCAAGGAGTTCGCCCTCTTGCACCTGCTCCTGCGTCATCAGGGCAAGGTGGTCCGGCGGGAGCGCCTCCTGGGCGAGGTCTGGGGCCAGGATTACTTCGGCGATACCCGCACCCTCGACACGCACATCGGGTGGCTGCGCAAAAAGGTCGAACGGACCGCGGGGGTGCGTATCGTCGCCGTCCGCGGCATTGGGTACCGGCTGGATTTGGGCGACTAACCCTCCCAGTTTCACTCGCTTTTCAACCAGGCTTCACGCATTCTTAGCATCCCCTTACCCTCGCCAGGGTACGCTTAAAGTGTTCCGAACATAGCCTGGAGGTGGCAAAGGATGCAAGTGATGCGGGTAAAGCAGATGGCCCTCGCGCTGGCCGTCATGCTGCTTGCAGGTGGGGTCAGCAGCGCGCTCGCGCAATCCCCGGTCATCTTAAATGGCGCAGGGGCGACATTCCCATACCCCCTGTACTCGAAGTGGTCGCAAGTCTACGCAGCGGAGACGGGTGTCCAGATCAACTACCAGTCCATCGGCTCCGGTGGAGGCATCCGGCAGTTCATTGCCAAGACCGTGGACTTTGGCGCCAGCGACGGGCCGATGACCGATGAACAGATCGCGCAGGCAGGTGGACGGGTGCTGCACATTCCGATGGTCGCGGGCGCAGTCCTCATCACATACAACGTGCCTGGTGTGACCACCGGTTTAAATTTTTCCCCTGATGTGCTCGCGGACATCTTCTTGGGCAAGGTGGCGAAGTGGAATGACCCGCGGTTGCTGCAGGACAATCAGAAAGTCGCCCTGCCGGCGGCCGACATCGTCGTGGTTCACCGCTCGGACGGGTCGGGAACGTCGAACATCTTCACGAACTACCTGAGCAAGGTCAGCCCCCAGTGGAAGACCCAGGTCGGAGAGGGGACGTCTGTGAACTGGCCCACCGGTCTGGGGGGTAAGGGGAACGAGGGAGTGGCAGGGGTCGTGAAGCAAACCCCCTACGCTCTGGGCTACGTCGAGCTGGCCTACGCACTGACCAACAAGATGCCCTTTGGTTACGTGCGCAACAAGGCGGGCCAGTTCGTGCCGCCCACCCTGTCCAGCACAGGCCGGGCGGTGGACGGGGCCCTAGCTTCCATTCCCCAGGACTACCGGGTCTTCTTCACCAACCCGGATGGCAAAGATGCGTATCCCATCGCGGGGTTCACGTGGATCCTGATCTACGGCGAACAGCCCGATCCAGTCAAGGGGAAGGCTCTAGTGTCTTTCCTCTGGTGGGCCACGCATGATGGTCAGAAGTATGCCCCGACGCTGCTGTATGCGCCGCTCCCGAAGAGCCTGGTCGGGCGGATTGAGAAGACGCTCAAGACGGTGACCGCTCAAGGGGCGGCACTACTCCCGTAGAGCGCGTGGCAACTCCACAGGGCGGCCGCCTGGTCCGCGATAACGCGCAAACAGGAGATGCGTGGTTCCATCTTCTGTTGGTGGCGATGGCGGCGGCCGTCCCGCTTGTCATTGGGACCATGGTGGTGGCGCTGCTCGTCGCGGCATGGCCGGCGATGCAGCGTTTCGCCGCGCGCTTCCTCATCACGTCCACCTGGGATCCGGTTGCAAACCAGTTCGGGGTCCTGCCCTTTGTCTACGGCACGGTCGTCTCCTCCGCTCTGGCCCTGCTGATTGCCGTACCACTCGGACTGGGAGTATCCATTTTCCTGTCCGAACTCGTGCCCGGATGGCTCCGCACGCCGATTAGCTTTCTCGTGGAACTCCTGGCGGCCATCCCCAGCGTCGTCATCGGTCTGTGGGGGATCTTCGTCCTTGTCCCCTGGGTGCGCACGGCGGCCGAGCCAGCCCTCCAGGCGTCTCTGGGCTTTCTTCCTCTGTTTCGCGGCCCACCGCTGGGCGTGGGCATGCTCACAGCCGGACTGATCTTGTCGGTGATGGTCGTCCCGTTCGTGGTCGCCGTTAGCACGGCTGTCATGCGCGCAGTGCCGACCGCGCAACGCGAGGCAGCGCAGGCCCTGGGAGCCACGCGGTGGGAGACGACGCGAACGGCGGTGTTGCCGTATGCCCGGTCCGGGATTCTCGGCGCGATCTTTCTCGCGCTGGCCCGGGCGTTGGGGGAAACGATGGCGGTGACCATGGTCATCGGCAATGTCCCCCAGATCCGGGCCTCGTTATTCGCGCCGGCCTACACCATTCCGGCGGTCATCGCGAACGAGTTCGCGGAAGCCACCGGGGATCTCTACGTGGCAGCGCTCGTCTATGCGGGGCTGGTGTTGCTGGTGGTCACGGTGGCCATGAACGCGCTGGCGCGGCTGCTGGTGAACCGTGTCGTGCAAGGCCCGTCGCTCATCGCGGAGTGAGAATGGACACCCGATACCGATGGCGCCGATCGATGGATCAGGGGATGACCTTGGTGTGTTTGCTCTGCACCGTCCTGGTGCTCACGCCCCTGGCCCTGGTCCTGGCGTTTCTGGCCCAGACGGGGCTGTCCGCTCTGAACTGGGATTTCTTCACCAAGCTGCCGGGGGCCGCGGGGGAACCCGGCGGCGGGATGGCCAACGCCATTACAGGTACGTTGACATTGATCGGACTTGCCGGGTGCTTGGGCATTCCGATCGGGGTGCTCGGGGGGACGTTTCTGTCCGAGTACCCTCAGACGCAAGTGAGCCGGATCAGCCGCTTTGCTGCCGACGTAATGAACGGGATCCCCAGCATCGTCATGGGGTTGTTCGCCTATGTCCTCATCGTTCTCCCGTTGCGGCACTTCAGCGCGCTGGCGGGGGGGGTCGCGCTGGGGGTGATGTTGATCCCCACGGTGATGCGCACGACGGAAGAGGTCGTGCGCCTAGTCCCGCAGAGCGTACGCGAAGCCGCCCTCGCCCTGGGGATTCCTCAGTGGAAGACCACGCTGCGGGTGGTGCTGCCGACGGCCACGGCGGGCATCGTCACCGGGATCATGGTCGCCCTAGCGCGCATCGCCGGGGAGACAGCCCCGCTGCTCTTTACGGCGTTTGGGAATCGCTTCTGGAACAGGAGTATCCTGCAACCCATTGCCGCCTTACCGCTGCAAATCTTTGCCTACGCCATTTCCCCGTTTGATGACTGGCACCGGCAGGCCTGGGCGGGAGCGCTGGTGCTCGTCGCCATCGTCCTCGTGGTCAACATCCTTGCCCGGTACGCGACCAGTCGGCAGGTAAGGCTGCGTTAGGCAGCGGAACTTATGCCTAAGCAGCTGGAGGTCCGCAACGTGGAGACCCATGCCCCGACGCTGGTCGAACGCAATACCGCGGTGCAGACAGACGACTTGCACGCGTGGTTCGACCGGTTGCATGCCTTGCGCGGCATCACGCTGAGCGTCCCCGAACGCCAGGTGACGGCGATCATTGGGCCGTCGGGGTGTGGGAAGTCGACGTTTCTGCGCTGTCTCAACCGCATGCACGAGTTGGTCCCCTCCGCCCGCGTCAGCGGGGTTGTGCGGGTGCATGAACGGGACATCTACGCGCCGGGGGTTGATCCCGTGCTCGTCCGCCGGCGGGTGGGCATGGTCTTCCAGAAGCCCAATCCCTTCCCCACGATGAACATCTATGACAACGTGGCTGCCGGGGTGCGGTTGGCGGGAGAACGCGACCGCCGGCGGCTGGACGAAGTGGTCGAACGCAGCCTGCGCGCGGCGGCGCTGTGGGAGGAGGTCAAGGATCGCCTGCATAAACCGGGGACGAGCCTGTCCGGAGGGCAGCAGCAGCGCCTGTGTATCGCCCGGGCCCTGGCGGTCTCGCCGGAAGTGTTGCTCATGGACGAGCCTGCCTCTGCGCTGGACCCCGCCGCGACGCTCCGGATCGAAGAACTTGCCCGCGAGCTGGCGAAGGAGATCACGATTGTGATCGTCACCCATAACATGCAGCAGGCGGCGCGGGTGTCGGATGTGACCGGATTCTTTTTGGCGGGCCAGCTCGTGGAGTTTGGTTCCACAACTGGTATGTTCACCCGCCCGATCGATAAGCGGACCGAGGACTACATTACCGGACGGTTCGGTTGATGACGCGGGGCGCGTTTGAACGTGACCTGCGGCAGTTGAACGAGGGGGTCGTCCGGATGGGGGAGCGAGCCGGCGAGGCCATCCACGGGGCCGTCGAAGCCTTGCGCGCCCGCGATGTCGCGGCGGCCGAGCGGATCATCGCCGAAGACGATGCCATCGACGCCCTGCACATGGACCTCGAGCAGCGGTGCATGAGGCTGCTGGCGACCCAGCAGCCGATGGCGGGGGACCTGCGCACGATTGCCTCGGTCTTTGCCATTACGATCGATCTCGAGCGGATGGCCGACCACGCGGAGGGCATTTCGCGGGCGGTGAAGCGGCTGGCGGCGGAGCCGCTGGTCAAGCCCCTGGTGGACATTCCCCAAATGGACGAAATTCTCCAGGGGATGATCCGTGATGCGCTCATGGCGTTTCAGATGGAGAATGCTGATCTGGCCCGGCAGACGGCCGCCCAAGATGACGCGATCGACCGTCTGCGGAACCGCGTGCTGCATGACATGCTCGAGATCATGATCCATGATCCGCAGACCGTTCCCCGCGCGTTGGAACTGCTGATCGTAGCCCGTCACCTCGAACGCGCCGCCGACCATGTGACCAACATCTGCGAGCGCATCGTCTATATCGTGACTGGTGAGCTGCGCGAGCTCAACGTCTGACCTCCTCACAGAAAAGCGCGCCGCCCTCGCCTGCGAGATTTCGTGCACTCTTGACCCATCCTTCGCCCGTCGTTCACGTCACGCCGATATCCTGAAAGTGACCGGTCGCCGGGATCGGATCGAAGCGGCGGGACAGACATACCGAGGTTGTGGGAAGGGGCGGGCAGCCAAATGGCCAACGCGTGGGACATGTTGGACCGGATTCAACGGGTCAAGGTGAGGCGGGACGATGGCACGGCGCGGGCCGAAGTGACGCTCGTGGGAATGGACGAGTTGTCGGCCGACGTGGTGCTGGAGGCAGCGGAGCAATTACGTCGGGTATTGGAAATCCTGGAGATCACGGATTTGAGCATGACCCCCGCAGATACTGGCGGGCGGATTGAGAATTAGCTACCCGACCGGTTAGCGAAAAGACACGTTCCCTCAATCCGCCCGTCGTGCTGGGAACGCGGCCGCGATGCGCTGGATCTCCTCCTCCGTCAGTTCTAAGCTGCTCGCGCTGGAATTTTCCTCGACGTGCTTCACGCTGGACGACTTCGGGATAGTGAAGGCGTTCGGATCGCGGACGAGAAACCGCAAGGCGACCTGCCGAGCCGTGACCCCATGGGCGCCCGCGATGTCTTCCAGCACCCGGTGTGTCCGGAATCTCTCCTGGCCAAACGGACTGTACCCGACAAGCGCAATGCGGTGCCGCGTGCACGCAGGCAGGAGCGTGTGCTCGATCGCCCGCTGCTCCAGGTGGTAGAGCACCTGGTTGCAGGCGATGCGCGCCGGCCCGGCCAATCGCACGGCGTCTTCGAGGAGGTTTGTGTTGAAATTCGAGACACCCCACGCCTTGGTCTTGCCGGTACGGACAAGATCCTCGAAGGCAGCGATGGTCTCGCTGAGGGGATGCCGGCTGGGCGAGTGGAGGAGATAGACATCGAGGGAATCCATGCGCAGCCGGCGCAGGCTGCGCTCACACGCCGCGATGGTCCCCGCGCGGGAGGCGTTCTGCGGCAGGACCTTGGACACAACAAACGCTTCAGCGCGCCGCCCCACCAGTGCTTCGCCCACAATTTCCTCGACCGCACCGTTCCCGTACATTTCGGCCGTGTCAAGGTGTGTCATGCCGAGGTCCATCCCCCGTCGTAGCGCGGCGATCGACGCGTTGCGATTGGATTCCATATCCCAGGTGCCCTGTCCGATCACCGGAACGAGAGTGGACATCCAGCCAAACGCGTGTCGTTCCATGGGACTCCCGGGATCGGTCGGAGTGCGATCGCAGGGCTCGTGACGTGCGAGGCGTGTGCGCCGACGGGTGGATCCGGCGTCCGTTGACCTGATCCTGGGCCAATGCTAGCATGTGAGTGAAAAATTACATAGCGACCTTCGGGGCAGGGTGAGTCCGTCGTCCTGACGGGCAATTCCCGACCGGCGGTAACAGCGTGAGCTGGAGCCCGCGACTCGCAACCGCCTTTTGCGGATGCGATGGATCCGGTCCCCTGATCCACCTGACAGAGGTGTCGCCACCGATTCGTGGTGGAGGCAGCAGGGTGGTTCGGGAGGCGAAGCCGGAGCCGACGGTAGAGTCCGGATGGGAGAAGGTCTGGCCTGCAGTGCTGGGCTCACGGGGGATGGCGCGTGTGCGCCAGATACCCCTTCCAGCCCTTCATGTAGGTATTTCCTGCCCCGCAGTGTCGCCAAAGGGTGGTGGGGCAGGTGAACCGGATTACGCAGATCGCAGTCTTAGGTGCGTTCGCGTTTGTCTTGATGTACCTTGAAGTTCCCCTTCCGACGTTTCCCGTGTACTTGAAGTACGAGCCCGGGGATATCCCCGCGTTGATTGCCGCCTTTGCGTTGGGTCCGGTCTCCGGGATCGCCGTGGAGGTCGTCAAAGCGGTGCTGATCAACATGTTCCGGTCCGGGGGGGTGGGCGGGCCGTTTGGCATCTTCATGAATCTGCTGGCAGGGGTGAGCCTTGTTGCGGTCGCGGGTAGCTACTACAAAGTAGAACACACGAAAGCTGGGGCGGTGAAATCCCTCATCTTCGGTGTGGGGGCGATGACTGTGGTGATGATTGTCGCGAACATCCTCCTCACGCCGATTTTCTACGGGATTCCTCGGGACACGGTTGTAGGGCTGATCCTTCCCGCCCTACTCCCATTCAATCTGATCAAAGGGCTGACGAGTTCGATACTGGCGTATCTCGTCTACAAACGAGTCCGTGTTCCCCTCTACGAATTGATCACCGATCACGCGGCTTGGTGAGGTTCTCTTCAAAGCGGAGGCTCGGCTGACAAACGCTGGAGCTGCTGTAGTCGAGACAACTACGTTGAGAGTCGTTTCAAGTGATCTAACGGGCACCGGTCAGGTACTCTCGTCGTCGGCGGGTTCTCGTGGCTCCTCGGGGGTTTCCATCTCGTAGCCGCACTCCGGGCACACGTAAACGGGCCGCCCGCGTCGCGCTCTCCCACGCGGTTCCATCTCCGACCCGCACTGCGGGCAGGGTGCGGTTAGTGGCAGCTCCACAACATGCCTCTTTGCCTCACAGTCCTGTCACACGCCGATGGTGCGTGCGTACTACATTCCCCTCGTGATCGTCCGTCTAGACGCGCCGTAGCAGCACCGTCTCGCCATGCGGACAAGACAGCGCGTTGTCTCCCACTGCGGATTTCGCTCATCGGGGACGGGTTCGGCCCGCGCCAGGACTCCTCCTTGCCCGGCAGACGACCGTGTGGCACGCGCTATAATGAGAGGCGCTAAGGTCCACACTCAGGGAGGCGAGAGCATGGCGTATCCGAAGTACGAAGCGAAGAAGTTCCGGTCATTCGACATCGAACTCACGGGCATTTCCAAGAAGACGATGGAAGAGCACTACAAGCTCTATCAGGGCTATGTGAACAAGGCGAACGAGATCCACGAGAAGCTCGCGGCGCTGGACAAAGATCCGGCGAAGGCCAACCCCACATTCTCGGACATCCGGGAGCTGAAGGTCGAACTCACCCGAGCCGTCGGGGGAGTGAAGAACCACGAGATGTACTTCAGCACGCTCGGTGGATCGGGAGGCGCTCCGGCCGGCAAGCTCGGAGCTCTGATCACCCGGGAGTTCGGGTCAGTGGAGAACTGGCAGAAAGACCTGAAGGCGACGGGGATCGCCGCCCGGGGCTGGGCGTGGACGGCGTGGGACTGGGATACCAACCGGCTGTTCAACTATATCGGTGATGAGCAGAACACCTTTCCCATCTGGAACGGCACCGTGCTTGTTGCCCTCGATGTCTTCGAGCACGCGTACTACCTGGACTATGGGACCGGCAAGGCAGGCTACATCGACACGTTCTTCAAGAACATTGATTGGAAAGCCGTAGAGAAACTCGCCGAGATCGTCTTGCAGCACGCGTAAGATTGTCTCTCCCTCTGGGAGGGTAGGGAAGCATCGGCGCGAGGGCGGGGCCGGGTTATCCGGCTCCGCCGATCGTTTCTGTAGGGTTACAGGCTCGGGGTGCTCTGAGGGCCTGTCGGCGGGGGCGAAACCGCTCGCGCAGGCAGAGCGTCTTTGGTCCGATAGTCCGCCTTCGCGTAGGTGCGCCGCTCACCGCAGTGCGGGCAGAGGTGGTAGTTCGCGGCTAGGGTCCCGCGGTCGAAACTCTTGCGATCCATCTGCACGCGCGTGTCGAACTCTCGGCCACACGACTTGCAGTCCACCCACAGTTGCAGTTTGCTCATCTGCATCCTACCCTGGCAAGCTCATGTTCTCCGTCGGGCCGACCCTGTCGGATCACTGATCCGGGGACCCAGGTGCCGGAGGTGAGGCGAGCGCGGGATGTGATTGGAGGTAGTGTTCGATGTCAGCCTTCCGCCAGAGAGCGCGGTGTTCTTGGCGGAAGATCGGGGTGGGGAAGTCCGCGCGCGCGGCGAGGTCATTGAGAAACGCTTGTGGTCTCACCCCTGCCGCCTCCGCCGCCTCGACGGCTGTGAGGAGGCTCTCCCCGGAAGCGACCAAGCGGCAAATGGTTTCCAGAAACCCGTCCTGGGCCCCCGCACGGTTCAAGAGGAACGCCGCCGCCGACATTCCCCGCGGGTTCGTTTGTTTCATCAGATTGGCGAACCGGTGCAGCTCCTCCGGGTACCCCCGCAGGTGCTGCAGGACTTCGATGTCGCGTTCCAGAGGTTCGGCCACGAAGATTTGTCTTCTTTTCCGGCCGGTCAGGGCCGCAAGGCTCACGGTGGGAATGCGCGTCCACCACGACCAGTTATAGTTACTGTAGCATGTTCGAGAAAAGGTGGGTCTGAAGATGCCTTTTTTACAAGAAAAAGACGCCGCATACATCCGCACACGATTTGAACGGGAGCTACAGCACGACGTTACCTTGGAGTTCTTCGCGCCCACTACCAGCGGACTGGCTCTGCCGGATGCTGAAGGCGAGTACGCGGAATACACCCAGAAAATTCTCACCGAGGTCGCCACTCTTTCCCCGAAAGTCACCCTGAAGTTTCACAGTACGCTGTCCGAGCCAGACGCCGCGAAGGCGCGGGGCATTGCGCATACCCCGGCAACAGCAATTATTGGGGCGCAGGACTATGGAGTGCGGTTCTATGGGATGCCGGCGGGCTATGAGTTTGCCACGCTGATCGAGGTCATCATCGCCGTCTCACGGGGGGCGACGACGGTGGCAGAGGAAACACGCGCGGCCTTAGCACAGGTGTCGCGCGACGTGCATCTCCAGGTCTTTGTCACCCCCACTTGACCCCACTGTCCCCACGCGGCCAGGCTGGCCGCCTTCCTGGCGATCGAAAGTCCACGCGTCCGGGCTGATATTGTCGAGGCGGGCGAGTTTCCCGAGCTGGCCCAACGCTTCAACGTGTACGCGGTCCCCAAAGTCGTCATCAACGACACCGTCGAGTTCGTAGGCGCTCAGCCGGAGCCGCAGGTCCTCCGCTACGTTCTCCAGGCCTCGAGGGGGGACAGCTCCCCGTCACCCGCACCCTGATCGCTAACGTAGGGGCTACCGTCAGCTAGGACGAAATACCTGCGCCGGAGATCCGCACGTCCGAGGATCGTCCGTAGGAGGCAGTGATTGATGAAAGACGTGTTCGACTACATCGACGCACACCGTCAAGAGTTCATCGAACGTCTGCAATGGTTGTGCCGCCAGCCCAGCATTGCCGCCCAGAACGTTGGCATTCGCGAGACCGCGCAGATGGTGGCTCAGTTGATGGAGCAGATCGGCGTCCGCCCGGAGTTGTTCGCGACCGATGGTGCGCCCGTGATCTACGGGGCTGTCGGCAACCACTCCAAGACGCTGCTCATCTACAACCACTATGACGTGCAGCCCCCTGAGCCGGTGGAGGAGTGGCACTCCCCGCCGTTTGCCGCCGAGATCCGCGATGGGAAACTCTTCGCCCGCGGCGCCGCTGACAACAAGGGCAACCTAGTCGCCCGGTTGTGCGCTGTGGAGGCGTGGCTACGGACCCGCGGGGCGCTCCCGCTTACGGTGCACTTCGTCATGGAGGGGGAGGAGGAAGTGTCCTCCCTTCACCTGCACCAGTTCGTGCGCACGCATCGCGATCTCGTCCAGGCCGATGGGTGTTTGTGGGAATCGGGCTATAAGGACATCCAAGAAACCCCTGAGGTGTACATGGGCGCGAAGGGTATTCTTTATCTTGAGCTGGAGGCCCGCGGCGCCAACCGTGACCTGCACAGTAGCGTCGCCACGATCGTCCCCAACCCGGCCTGGCGGCTGGTGTGGGCGTTGTCCACCTTCAAAGACCGGCACGAGAATATTCTGATTGACGGATTTTCAGATGACGTCGCCGAGCCGACTCCTGAGGAAGTTGAACACCTCCGACGGCTCGCAGCAGGTGGGAACGACGACTTCCGCCGCCGCGACCTTGGCATCGACCAATTTCTGTTGGGTGTGACCGGGATGCAGTTGGTCAAACGCAATCTCTTCCAGCCGACGTCCACGATCTGCGGGTTCGTCTCCGGCTACACTGGTCCCGGGTCGAAGACCGTCCTCCCGAGCCAGGCCACCGCCAAGGTTGACTTTCGCCTGGTCCCGAACCAGCGCCCCGAGGACATCCTGGACAAGGTTAAACGCCATCTCGCGCAGCACGGGTTCGCCGATATCCAGGTGCGCGTGCTGGGCATGGAGCATCCGGCCCGCACGTCGGTGGACTCGCCCGTGGCGAAAGCCGTCGTGCAGACCGCCAAGGAGATCTATGGCCGCGATCCGCTGGTATACCCACTCATGGCGGGGACCGGGCCAATGCACGAGCTCACCGCGCAATTCGGGATCCCCACCGTGGGGACCGGCTGCGGCTACGCGCACAGCAACGTACATGCGCCAGACGAGCACATCCGGGTGGAGGACTTCTTTCAACACATGAAGCACGTCGCGCTCCTCTTGGAGCGATTTGCCTCCTCTGAGGCACCGCGCGCGCCCGCGTAGACACCCGCCAGCACATGCTATTCCGCTGTAGCTAAGGGACGTGCGGGCTTAACGCATCACTCGTCGCAGGATCTTGCCCGCTGGTGTCCGCGGAATCGTGGTGCGGAACTCCACTACCTCTGGCTGGTGAGTCTCGGGCAGATGTTGTCGGCAGTGGAGGAGAATGTGCTCCGTCGCGATGCCGTCTGCTACCACAACCGCCTTCACCCGCTCTCCGCCCGCAGGATTCGGTGTGCCGACAACGGCGACGTCTCGGACCCCGGGCATCCGAGCGATTACGGTTTCGACGGCGCTGGGGTCGACGGTGGCGCCCGCCGCATGGATGAGGCTGCTCTTCCGGCCGACAAGGAACAGGTGCCCGTCCTCGTCAACCCACCCCAGGTCGCCAGTGTGGAAACGATTCTCGCGAGTCATCGTCCCGGGTGGCACGTCACCCAGATATCCACGTGCCAGCGCCCCCGACTCGACGATGACTTCCCCCATCTGCCTCGGCGGGAGAGGACGGGCGGAAGTATCCTCGATCATGATGATCCGGCCGCGGACCGGCACGCCCACTGACTGTTGCAGTTGTGATGTCCATTCGAGCCGGAGCGTGATCACGCCGGCCTCGGTGGAGCCATAGTCCTGGGAGATCCTGTTCCCAAATCGCCGGGCAAATTCATCGTCCACATCGGGGCGCAGTGGTGCGCCTGCGCTGAAGCACAACCGTAGCGACGAGAGGTCGTCTCCTTCGCTAGCGGTGGTCTCGATAATCCGCCGGTACATTACAGGGACGCCGAACAAGATCGTGGGGCGTTCTTGCCGGATGCGCTGAAGCACGACCTGCGGGTCGAATCCATCATGGAGGATGACACGGCCGCCTCGGCACAGCGGGGCGAGGGTTCCGCCAATCAGGCCATAGGAGTGGAAGATTGATGACAGCACCAAGGTAGTGTCGCGCTGTGTGAGCGTGATCTCCTCAGCGAAGTCCCGGATCTCGTTCCATACTGCCGCATAAGTTCGGACGGCTAACTTCGAGGGCTGATCGACTCCGGACGTCAGCTGGACGATGAAATCATCCCGCGTGAGTGGCCCAGCCGGAACGACATGAAATGCGAATGCTTCGAGATCCCCATAGCTTCCAGGAGCGGGTCGGCCCCCGGCCTCCAAAATGAGGTCTCGGTGCGCCGATCCAGCAAAGACCCACCGAGTGCCCGCCATCTCGATGTATCGTTGCAGTTCGGGTGCTGAAAGCGATGTGGGAAAGAGGACAGCGACGGCGCCTACTCGTGCGATGCTGAGGAGGGCGGTTACAAAGAGTCCGCGGTTGGGCAAGAGGAGACCCACCGCCGCACCCTCCGCGACGCCGTACCGGGTGAGGAAATCGGCACAAGAGCCAGTGTCCTCCCATAGCTGTCCAAATGGGATCGTACTTGTGCGATCCGTGATGGCGGGACGGCCGGGGGTCTTCGCGGCCCATCCGGCAATTTGCTCGATGACCTGAGGCGGAGTCTTCATTGGTGAATGGGGATCTGCTGAAAGCTGATGTGGTCTGGTGCGGAAGGGGAGATTTGAACTCCCACGGGGTTTCCCCCACAGGCTCCTGAGGCCTGCGCGTCTGCCAGTTCCGCCACTTCCGCACTGGCATCGTTATGCTACCTGGATTCGGGACCCAAAGGAAGTGGTCGTGAATAGTTAACAACCAGGGTCGGCTCGCGTGGCGGTGGCGTAGCCCGGACCCATGTAGATGGTACACAGGTTGAGACGACGGGCGCCGACAGCGTGACGCGGGCTGAAGAGGTCTGCTTCGAGACCACACGAAATGCGGAGTTACATGAAAGCGAGGTGAACACTAGTGGACACTAAGACGGTCTTCGCCCTGTTTTACGCAATTCTCTTCGGTGGCATCCTGACTAGGCTGTCTGCCTGGAGTGCTTTCTGGAGAGACACGAAGGACGAACCCGCCCGGAAGTGGGTATGCCGCGTGCTGTGGTCTTTCTTCTGGTTTACTTTGGTCCCTGCGGCGTATCTCGGAATCGCTCTCTTTCTGTTAGATGAGAAACAAATCCCCCGGAGAGAAGGTCTTGCAACGATTCCTGGCCTTGCCATCTTCATGGCCTGGGCCGTGTTAGTCTTCGTGTCAGTATTGTTCCTCGCCGCATGCTACCGCTTCTGGGCAGCCATTGTGATCGAGTTGGACATTGCACCAAAACGAGACGACTTGGAGAAGTATGTCAACCTTGGTCCCATGAACTATTTTTGGAGCGGCATCTTCCCCCTACTCATCTCCTGGGTGGGTCTTGGTCTTCTCGCCTTCGGATTCTAATCCACGCGTCGCCTGGACGGTGGCGGCGGGTCGAGAAGATTGAGTATGGGATTGGGCGAACCCTCAATCAAAGAGGCTTCTCTCCGACGTAACGGAGGGCAGGTCGCATGGATGAACAAAACCTCCTCCTAGGAGCCGTTCGACTGGTCGTCTTCGGGCTTCTAGTGTGGGGTGCTGTAAGAGGGGGGCGAACTCCAACTTTTAGGAAATGGGGACTCGCTCTGAAAGAACGT
Organism: bacterium; assembly: GCA_036393975.1. GTDB lineage: Bacteria > Sysuimicrobiota > Sysuimicrobiia > Sysuimicrobiales > Kaftiobacteriaceae > 13-1-40CM-64-14. Next base: position 57,449 of record DASWFZ010000101.1, read on the forward strand.
GGACGTGGTCTTTTCTATGCGCTTGTTGCGCTTGCGATCTGGAGAATTGTTACTCCTGTGCTTCGATGCGAGGAGAACGGGGTTCGCTGGACGGAGCGTTGGTTACCTTGGCAGTCCGATTGCTCTTTCGGGACTGTGGATGTTACCGGGACTGGATTCCAATTGATAATTCTTGCCACCATTGCGTATTTTGCCTGGAAGAAGTACCGGACAGTTTAACGCGGAAAAACTCGGTGTTTTTGTCGGAGAACGTTCGTCGTGCCATCCCATTGGTCCAGGACATGCTGAAACAACTCACGGAAGCGGACAACCTCCGCGCCCAAATGGGGCAGACGACTGCGGAGGATGCAGACGTTGTAGCATTGGTTGAAGTCCTGCAACGGTCGAAGGGAATTATGCGACTGGTGGCGATGGTACGGAACGGCGAGGCTCGCTTGGTCGGTCCATCAAAGTGGGCCA
>DASWFZ010000102.1:0-2084 GCA_036393975.1 bacterium
CCACCACGCTCCAAACCCCAGCCCGCCCGCCCGCGCGTTCCCGCTCACTGGATCGTCGACGTAGTCTCGGCGGAAGCCGCTCAGGTGATTGCGAAAGACCGTATGGTAGATCGCGCTGCCGTGGGTGTTGTCCGCGTCATAGTTGAACGACTCGTTCCCCTCGAAGAGCACGTGGTGCGAGCCGACCATGTGGCTGGCGTTGATGCCCACCTCCTGCCAAAGCGGTGCGCTGAGGATGTGCGCATCGTCCATGTAATTGTAGCCGACCACCGAGCCTGCTCCCGCTGAGAGGGAAACCATCACCTTGTTCGCCTGCATCACGATGTTGTCCTCGATCAAAATCTCCGAGGAGCCAAATGAAAGACCAATTGCGTATCCGCCGCCCCCGGGTTGCGGCCACGCTCCATCGTGGATGTACGAGCCGCGCACCTCGACTCGAAACGAGTTATCAATCCCCACGGCCGACCCCAACCAGAGTGTATTTTCCACGTTCTTCATCCAGGAGTCGGCCGCGCACTCGAAGCGGATGTTCCCGTCCGCCCCACCTGTCACGGTGAGATTTTCGATCCCCGCATTCCTCACATGCACGTCGTTCTGGGTGTAGCGCGTGAGCTGCGCGGTATGAGAGACGCGGTAGCTGATGTGCAGCGGCGTGGTGAAGGTAATGGTGTTGCCGTTGACGGAGGCCACTTCTTTCACCTCGTTGATCGGCCTGCCCGACCGGGAGAACCAGTCCAGCGCGTCGGGGAATGGGTCGTCCGCGGGGTCGGAAGGATTGTGCCTCTGCCAAACCGCGCGATCGGTCGCCCAGATTGTGGCTGTTGTCGGCTGCCCTCCACGGTTGGGCAGGCTCGTCCAACTCCCGGTTAGGTAGTTATCTTCATCGAGCATTACGAATTGACCCGCCGCAAAGCCGCTGCCATTCGCCACGGTCACCGAGTAGGCGCCCTTGACGCCGTCTGTGGTGAGATTTTGGGACGTGGAGTTATTGGGCACAGGCCAGCGGTTCGGTCCGACGATAATCACCGGATCACAAACCTCACACGTGTACTGGTTCGGATGAGCGCCGTTGGTCCGCCGTAGGACGGTGATGCCTCCCCCTGCGCCCCGCAGTGTTATTCCTCGGTTGATGAGCAGAAAGTTGTTGTTGATCAGGAAGGGGCCTGCGGACAGCTGCACTACTTGCCCGAGCGGGCAGGCATTCAGCGTCGCTTGAATGCCGGCGGAAGCATCGTCCCTCCCATTGCCGTAAGTGGACGCATCGACCATTGCACACACTTTACGGCGCTCCGGGATGCCGGTTGCGATGCCCGGGGCCCAGAGGGTGCGCCGGGCTGCTGGAAACACGGTGAACGCGACGTCAGCCGCGAGCGTGCCGTCAGTCTTGGACGAATCTGGATTGGAGACGGTCGCGCCAAAGGGGATCGAGTTCTTGCAGCCGAATATCAAAATGGCCGCGAGGAGGTTTAGTGATTTTCTTGAGGAGCGCGCCATATCGTTTGTCGGTCGCGGCGGGTGGAGGCGGATGTTGGTTGGGTTAGGCTGCCCCCCGTGGACCTATACTTAACCGTACTAGCACGATGTGTTTTGCAGGTGAGAGCGAATTTCGAATCCAAATACCAGCCCAACTGTCGCTTGAATGACCTTATGCGGTCAGGGCTGTGCGGTCAGGGCTGCTGAAACGGAGTTCCCGCGTCGAAGCGCGCCTTCGCCGGTAGCGTGTAGAGCTTGGTCACCCCGGTCGGGTCGACCCATGGCCAAGCGTACCCTCGGCCGGCGTCGAAGAAGGGAGGTCGACGCGTGAGATACAGGGAATCCGGGATTAACCGCTCCGAAGTCGCGGGGTCCCAATTCAGCGAGGTGGTGACATAGTCGAAGTTTCCGTGTCGCAGGATGGTGCTCTTCACCAGTGGGTCGGCCGAATTGCTCCCAATGGGAGGGGGCATAGCCCAACCTCCAGATGAAAGAACCCCCTTGCCAGGGCCACGGCCCCGGGCGCGTGCCCGGGTCTTCGTACTCCCAGGCGCTCATTCTGCCCTCCGTCCCCATCACATTCCCAATGAATGAGTGCCACCACGCTCCAA
>DASWFZ010000103.1:0-13998 GCA_036393975.1 bacterium
GCCGATCTTCTGAACAACCCGGACGTGCGCCGAGCCTACCTGGGCGGCACGCGGGCGGGAGCCCGGGACGTCGCCACGTAGCGTGCGGCACCACGTTTAGCGTTCTTCGCGACTCACCCCACTCAGGAATTTCCGGTCGCGTCATATCCTAGGACGTGCGAGAGGCCGCTTCGAGCGAGGTGAGGAGTCTTGTCTCCGCCGACTGCTTTCCCGAGCCGGTTGCCTTCTGTAGTCCTCACGCGGGGGAGCGAAAATGTCGAGGATGCGACAGGGTGCGCCCAGGGTCCGTCCGCCGTGAGGAATGTGGGGCGGGGTCTCCCAGAAATCCCCGGCCTTGACCCGATACTCTCTGCCGCCCTGAATCCGGATCCACTTTCCTTCCAAACATACACCCCACTGCTCATTCATGTGTGAGTGCACCCGAGATTCTGACCACGGCTGCAGAGTCACGACCGAGAGCATCAGGTGCGTGCCAGGAAAGATTCGGGCGCGAATCCCTTTGGCGAGCGTGCGCGGAATCCCGCCTCTATTGATGTTATGAAACCACTTACTGCTCATGTCTGTGCCCTCCTTGAGTCACTTCGCCTAAGGACTCCGATAGACTGCTCTTCGCCGCTCGGATTGCGTCGTTTTGTTGCGTGCTCCGCATGACGTCAATTTTTCGCGTCCCCAGAGATGGACCTTTTAACCCTCAACCCCCCACCCAGAGCGTCGGAGGGGATTCTACCCAGGTGCCGAACATGCTCGTACCCTTGGACCGGAGGTGCTTCGTGAGGTCGCTTCGCCGCTTTTGCATTTCTGCACTTGTAGGTGCGGCCGTGTTCCTCCTCGGTTTCCCGCCAGGACTCGCGTACCCGCAGGGGGCGCGCGGTGGGACAATTACATTCGCCCTGTATCAAGAGCCCGAGTTGCTGAACCGCTACATCGGGACTCAGACAGCCCTTAGCGAGGTGACAATCTTCACCGTTGAGGGATTGGTCGACTACAACGACAAGGGCGAGTACTTTCCGCGGTTAGCGACGGAGGTCCCCACGCGTCAGAATGGCGGCGTTTCCGCGGACGGGAAGAGCATCACCTACCACCTCCGCGACGGCCTCAAGTGGTCGGACGGCCAACCGGTTACGTGCGAAGACGTGAAATTCACGTGGCAGGCGGTGAGCCATCCGAAGAGCGGCGCCGCGTACACGAGTGGCTTTCGGGACATCGACCGAGTCGAGTGTCCGAACCCGACGACTGCGGTAGTCGTGTACAAGACGTTCTACGCGCCCTACCTGGATCAGTTTACGCGCGGGATCTTACCCAAACACGCGACCGGCGATCCCGCGGAGATGACCCGCTGGGCGTACAACCGCAAGCCGCTCGGGACGGGGCCGTTCGCGCTCCTGGAGTGGGTATCCGGAGACCATATCACGTTAATTCGCAACCGTTTCTATCGGGACTCCCCAAAGCCGTTCCTCAACGCCGTGATCATTCGCATAACCCCCAGCCGGGAGGTTGGCACACAACTGATCAAGACGGGCGAAGTGGACATCGTGTGGGACTTGATCGAAGCCAACGTTCCCGAGCTGCGGCCCGTTCCTGGGGTCAAGATTGGCGCCGCTCCCGGACCGAACGCAGAACGCCTTGTCGTAAACTTGGCGGACCCCGCGCTTGATGCGCCTCCCCCAGCGGAGGTCGCGAAGCACCCGCATCCGATCCTCGGGGACGCACGCGTTCGCGAGGCGATTGAACTCGGGATTAACAAGCAGGAAATCAACGAGAAATTGCTCTATGGTCTTGCCACCCCCGGGACCAACGAGTTAGGCATTGGGTGGGCCAAGTGTGTGACCAAGGTCAGCGAGTACAGTCCGGATCGCGCCAGGCAGCTCCTCGATCAAGCTGGGTGGAAGAGTAGCCCGGACGGGATTCGCGTGGCGCAAGGCGCCAAGTTCGCCAAGGATGGGACGCGGTTGCGCCTGAAACTCCAGACGACGACCGGGAACAAGCTGCGTGAGCAGGTGGAGCAGCTACTCATCGACTACATGAAGCAAATTGGATTGGAATTCTACATCGAGAACATTCCGTCCGCGGTCCTGTTCGGGTCATGGTCGAGTGGCGCGTTCCGCAAACACGGTCAGTTTGACGTTGTGATGTACACAACCAACCCCGATGCAGATCCCCACTCGCAGATCGAGGGGTACTTCGCCTCCTGGAAGATGCCGACAGCGGCGAACAATGGGGACGGCTTCAATTACGCTCGCTGGAGCAATCAGGTGGCGGATGACAGCATTAAGCTTGCCGGCAGTAGTGCCGACCTCGCGGTCCGCAAGAAGGCGTACTGCGCGGCCATGGATGAGCTTGTGAAAGACCGGCCCCACATCTACCTGTACGGTCGAAGCCAGATTCATGGATACCGGGAGCGCGTGCAGGGGTGGGTTCTTAATGTGTGGACCAACGTGGGCTGGAATGCGCAAGACTGGTCCGTGAAATGATCTAGGGCGAGGGGCCCCCTAAGCCGGGGGGCCTCCTCGCAACCTTCATGGCAGCCTACATCGGGCGCAGACTCCTCCAGGCAATCCCGCTCCTGGTTCTCATCAGTCTGGTGGTCTTCGTACTCCTGCACCTCATTCCCGGTGGGCCGATGGCGGCCTACGGGAACAACCCCAACATGACCGCGGCCGACTTCGCCCGCCTCGAGCACGATTTGGGTCTCGACGCACCCGTCCACGTCCAGTATCTGCGCTGGCTGGGGGCCCTGCTGCGCGGCGACTGGGGCTACTCGCTGGCGTCCAAGCGGCCGGTTCTGGTGGAAATCGGCGACCGGCTGCCTAACACCATCTACCTGCTGAGTATTTCCCTTGCGGTGACGTTGGGTATCGCCATCCCGATCGGGATCCTCTCGGCGGTGCGACAGTATTCTGTCCTGGATCACGCGGTGACCACGGTCGCGTTCGCGGGCCAGTCCGTTCCCATCTTCTGGTTCGGGCTGATGCTGATCATTGTGTTTCACGTTGTGCTGCGCAACCCCGTGTCGGGTGCGCCCTTGGCTCCCGGAGGGGGGATGTACACTCTGGGGGAGCCATTTTCCATTCTCGACCGGCTCCATCACCTGATCCTGCCGGTGAGCATGCTGGCGGTGGTCGGCACCGCGACCTATACCCGCTACATGCGGGCCAGCATGCTGGAGGTCATTGGACAGGACTACATCCGCACCGCCCATGCGAAGGGCGCGCCGACACGCCGAGTCCTGTGGCACCACGCCTTCCGAAACGCGGCGATCCCCGTCGTGACGATTTTGGCGCTGGAGGTGCCCGTCCTCTTTAACGGCGCCGTATTCACCGAGACCATTTTCTCGTGGCCGGGCATGGGAAGGCTCTTTATCGAGTCCGCGTTCCGCTATGACTATGCGCTGCTCATGGCGATCATCCTCATCGGCGCGATACTCACCATTGTCTCCAACCTCCTGGCTGACGTCGCGTACGCCTATCTCGATCCGCGGATTCACTACGGGTAACCAATGGCCGAAACGGGCGCGCTCCACCGACTGAGGACACGGACCCCTCGCTCGGACACCATGGTCGGGGTCACGTGGCGTCGGTTTTCGCGCCATCGGATGGCTGTCATCAGTTTGGGACTGGTGGTCTTGTTAGCTGTGCTCTCCGCATTGGCGCCCTGGCTCTCACGCTATGACCCGGACAAGCCTCAGCTCAGCTTTCAGCTCCAGCCGCCGTCGGGCAGGCACCTGCTGGGCACGGATGACCTCGGACGTGATCTCCTGACACGAATTCTTTTCGGGGGTCGGATCTCGATGAGTATCGGTGTAATGGCGATGCTCCTGGCTGTTGTCATTGGCACCACAGTCGGTGCCGTCGCCGGCTTTTACGGCGGCTGGGCGGATAATCTCCTGATGCGGCTGACTGATCTCATGCTCTCAATCCCCAGCCTATTCTTGCTCATTCTCATGACCCTCCTGCTGCGGACCTTTCCTGTTCCCGTGTTACGCGGCGGGGTGATCGCCATCGTCCTCGCGATTGCCTTCCTCTCCTGGATGACAGTCGCCCGCCTGGTGCGCGCGGCTTTCCTCTCCCTGAAAGAGGGCGTGTTCGTGGAAGCTGCGAGGGCATTGGGAGCTGGGAATATCCGCATCATGATCCGCCATGTCCTGCCCGGCGCCGCCAGCTCGATCATTGTCGCCGCCACGCTCCGTGTGGCCAGCTCGATCATTACCGAGTCGGGCCTCAGCTATCTGGGGTTTGGCGTGCAGCTGCCGACTCCGACGTGGGGAAACATGCTGCGGAATGCCCAAGATCAGATGATCGTGGCTCCCTGGACGGCGATCTTCCCAGGAGTGTTCATCTTTGTCGCGGTAATCGCGATCAACTACGTCGGAGACGGATTGCGAGACGCGCTGGATCCGCGCCACGTCGGCTGATCGATGGTAGGGGCGAGGGCAGGAGCGGGTCCTCCCGCCACGAACTAAGCCTCTGTCCCAGTGGACTGCACTGAACTGAAGAGAGTTCAACATCTGACACGAGCAACCAGGGTCTCAGAATCGGGAGGCCCGTCGGCACACTGGCGATATTGTTAGTCGGACATCATTCATCCCCTCGGGAGGCATGTATGAACAAGAACATGGCGGGTTTGTTGGCAGTCGTCGTGGCATTGGCGCTGCTCGCAATAGGACCGGCGCAGACGCCGGTTCGAGCGCAGGCCAAGACAGCGACCATCGCCCTCTACGCTGATGCCGTAACGCTGGATCCCTACGACACCAACGACAACCTTTCGCTCTCCGTTGAGCGGACGGTCTACGATGGCCTCGTCGGGTTCACCCCAGACATGAAGGTCAAGCCGCAACTGGCGACATCGTGGGAGGCGTCTCCCGATGCCCGCGTGTTCACCTTTCGGCTGCGCCGCGGCGTGAAGTTCCACGACGGCACGGTATTTAACGCCGAGGCCGTGAAGATCAACTTCGACCGCGTCCGTGATCCGGCGCAGAAACTCCGTCGGTACAGCCTCTACGAGATGATTGACTCGATCACCGTCGTTGATGAGTCTACGGTCCGGTTCACGTTGCGGAGGCCCTTTGGCGCTATGCTCTACAACTTTGCACACCCGGCGGGGCGGATCATCAGCCCCGCCGCGATTGCTAAAGGCGGCGCGTCCTTGGCCAGGAATCCAGTGGGCACTGGTCCGTTCAAGTTCGTGAGTTGGGCCCCGGGGCGCGAGATCGTGGTCGAGCGCAATCCGGAGTTCTGGGAGGCGGGGCAGCCGCGGGTCGACCGGATCGTGTTCAAGTTCATCCCCGAAGACGCCAGCCGAGTCGCAATGCTCTTGAGCGGAGAGGCCCAATTTGCCTTCCCCGTGACTGGTGTGCAGGCGGAGGCGGTGGCCAAAACCCCCGACGTCTCCTTGGACGCGCGGTGGAGTATTTATGCGTACTACGTGGCTCTTCACACGCAGCGCGGCCCCTTCCGCAATATGTTGGTCCGGCAGGCGCTGAATTATGCCATCGACAAGAATGCCATCGTGAAGGTGGTGCTCCGCGGTTATGGGCGTGCGCTCGATGCGCCGATGGCGCCGGGCGTCGCCAACTACACTCAAGTGCAGGCGGGTGGGTGGCCTTATGACGTCGCCAAGGCCAAGGCGTTGCTCTCGGAAGCGGGGTTTCCCAATGGTTTCCCCACCGTCCTGTGGCTCGGAACCGCCACTGAAACCCAGCGTTTGGGTGAGGCCATCCAGCAGATGCTGGCGCAGATCAACGTCAAAGTCGAGCTCCAGCCGATGGAGGCGGGCACGCTGAGCGCGGTTCGGTTCAAGCCTATTGAAGAGAACTTGTCTCAGGCGAACTTGGCAGGGTGGTCGCCGTCGACCGGCGACGCGGACTGGGCATTGCGCCCGTTGCTTGGCGGGGGCACGTGGCCGCCCACTCTGTTCAACCTTGCCTTTTACAAGAATGCAAAAGTGGATGAGTTGCTGGCCGATGCTCTGGGCACGGCAGACGAGGCCCGAAGGGCGAAGGATTATGCGGAAGCCAGCCGCATCGTCTGGAGCGAAGCACCGTGGATTTTCCTGTACAACTCGCAAAATCTCGCCGGCCTCCGCGCGGGGACGACAGGTGTCTATGCTCTTGGGGACGGGACGGTGGATGTCCGAGAGGCGACGCTGACAGGGAAATAGCCCTCCCGGGACCATTGGCTCAGGGGTGCCGCTGATGTCCTCCTATTTGGTCCGGCGGCTCTGGCAAATGGTTCCGATCTTGTTCGGTGTCTCGCTGGGGGCGTTTGCTTTTTTCCAGGCGGTTCCCGGCGACCCCGCGCGGATGCTGGCGGGCCCGGACGCGACCCTGCAAGACGTCCAGATCGTCCGAGCCCGCTTGGGGCTCGACCGGCCGCTTATTGTGCGGTACGTCTATTTCCTGCGCAACGCGCTGGTCGGGGATTTCGGGCGATCATTCCGCAGCGGCGAACCGGTTGCGTCCATCGTTGGGCGCCACTTCGGTCCCACCCTTCTGCTCTCTGTGGCCAGCGTCGTCTTCGCGACTGTGACGGGGCTCGGCGTTGGCCTCCTTCAGGCTGTCCGGCGCAACACGGTGTCGGACTATGTGAGCACCGTGGTCTCCGTGGCAGGAATCAGTACTCCGCCGTTTTTCCTGGGTCTTCTACTGATCTACCTGCTTGCGGTCGGGCTGCGCTGGTTCCCGACAGGGGGCATGGGGACTGCGCGCAGCCTCGTCCTTCCCGTACTCACGCTGGGTGCCGGAGTGGCCGCCACCATCGCACGTTTCGCACGGAGCAGTCTCCTTGAAGTCCTCGGAGAGGAGTTCGTGCGGACGGCGCGCGCCAAGGGGCTTGAAGAACGCTGGGTGCTGCTCAAGCATGTGCTTCGCAACGCGCTCATCCCCGTCGTGACGATGATTGGGTTGCAGTTCGGGTTTCTCCTCAGCGGGGCCATCGTCGTGGAAACAGTCTTCAGCTGGCCTGGGCTGGGGTGGCTCATGGTGCAGTCGATTTCGTTTCGGGACTACCCAGTGCTCGTCGCGGAGATCCTCCTGTTCTCTCTGCAATTCCTCGTCATCAATCTGGTGGTAGACCTCCTGTACGCTGGGCTTGATCCCCGCGTGTCCTATGGCTAGGACGGCTGTCGTCTCGATCGGCATGCGTCCTCGCGTGCTGTCCCCGGGGCGGCGATCCCTGGCCCGGTTCGTCCGTCGGCGGACGGCCGTGGCCGGGGGCATCGTCTCGTCTGTCTTTGTGGTCATGATGCTGCTGGGGGTCTGGATCGCTCCGTATTCGGCGGCGGCGACCGACTACAACCACACGCTGCAGCTCCCTTCACTCGCGCACCTGGCGGGGACGGATGACTTCGGGCGGGATATTTTCAGCCGCATCGTCGTCGCGACGCGTTACTCGCTGGGGATGGGGCTGGGCGCCGTCTTCTTAGGGGCGGCGTTAGGCATGGCCTGGGGAATTGCCAGCGGATTTTACGGCCGCGCCTTCGATAATGTCTCGATGCGGATCGTCGACATCATGCTGGCTTTTCCGGGGATCTTGCTAGCCATTGTGGTCGTGGCGATCCTGGGTCCGGGGCTCGTGAATGTGGTCCTGGCGATCGGGGTGTTCACGATCCCCTCGTTCGCCCGGCTGGTCCGCGCGCCCGCCTTGGCCGCGAAGGCGCAAGAGTACGCGCAGGCCGCGCGCGCGTTGGGCGCCAGCGACAGCCGGATCATGGCACGTCATCTGTTGCCCAATGTTCTGCCGTCGTGTTTGGTGTACGTTACGCTGCGCATTGGGACGGCGATTCTCACCGCATCCTCGTTGAGCTTTTTGGGACTGGGTGTCCAACCCCCGACACCGGAATGGGGCGCCATGCTGGCCCAGAGCCGGGTGTTCCTCAACGTCGCACCCCATCTCGTGATCGGGCCCGGATTGGCGATTTCACTGGCGGTGCTCGGGTTCAACCTGCTGGGGGATGGAATGCGCGATGCGCTCGATCCCCGGCTGCGCGACTGAGACGAAGGGTCTACTCCTGTGATCGGCGCCAGAAAGAAAGCTGAGCCCACGAGAGGGTCAACACGGCGGGTCGAGGGCGCCACGCCAGGGATGGCAGGTCCGGTGCGCTGGGTTAGTTGGAGGGTACGCTCGTGGAGGCCTCGGTTTGCGGCGCGGGCATGACGTAGGGGATGCGGACGCGAACGCACGTGCCCTGAGAGGGCGCGCTTTCCACGTCCAGCGTCCCGCCGATCTTCTTCGCGCGCTCGCGCATGGAGCGGAGCCCGAGGTGACCTGGAAATGACTCTTCGGCAAACCCCGTCCCGTCGTCACGCACTTCGAGGGTGACTTCGTCCGAGCTACAGTGCATGCGAATGTCGACCCGGTGGGCCCGCGCATGCTTGGTGATGTTGTTGAGCGCTTCCTGGGCGATCCGGTAGATCGCCTCTTTCACTTCGTAGGGCAACTCCGGTTCACCGCACCAGTCCGCATGCACCTCGAGGCTGTGACGCACCCGGGCCGATTCGATCTGCTTGGTGAGCGCGGCGACGAGTCCTTCGGTCTCGAGGGCTTCGGGGTGCAACTCGAAAATCAGAGCCCGCATCTCGGCCAAGCCTGCTTCAGCCAGCGAGAGTACATAGTCGAGAGGCTCCGCTGCCTGGGCCGGCTCGCGATTCAGTAGCTCCCGCGCGGTGCGGGCGCCGAGGGCAATTCCGTACAATGCCTGCGAGACCGAGTCGTGCAGTTCGCGGGCCAGGCGCTGGCGCTCCTCCAAAATGGCCTTCTCCCTGGCCTCCTCGAAGAGGCGAGCGTTCTCGGCAGCGACCGCGGCTTGATTCGCAATGGTCGTCAGAAACCCGATCTCCGCCTCTCCGGGCTCCTTGCCGCGCGCATAAAAGACGTTGAGGGCACCGATCGCTTGATCGCGGTAAATCATCGGGACGGAGACGACGGTGTCCCACGCGGCGTGCTGCAGGATCGGGTGCATGGGCTCAAATACGGGATCCTCCAACAGCTTCCGGCGCGCATCTTGGTGAATCAGCGGTTTCTTCGCGCGGACGGAATCGGTATTAGGCATCTTAGCCCCGCGCCGCACCGACTCTTCCCACCGGGCCTGGGCCTCGGGACCTTCTGGGAGCCCGTGTCTGCCGATGACCACCAAGTCCTCTTGGTTTTCGTCTAGCAGGCACACCACGCACGCCACGGTTCCCGTCGCGGTAACGACCGTCGCTGCCAACTTATCCAGGGTCGCCTTGATCGAGCCGGCGAACGCCGCGCGGGAGGCGACCTCGGTGAGGGCGCTTACTTCGCGGGCGAGTCGCCGCGTCTCTGAGACGTCGTGAAACATGATGACAACGAGTTTGCGCCGATCGATCAACAGCGGTGCCGCCGTAAACTCGATCTCAAATTCTTTGCCGTCCGCCCGCTTGAGCACGGAGGATCCCCGCATGATCGCAAAGGCTTTCTTCGACTTATGCTCCTCAATGGCTTTGAGGTGGGCCTCCCGCGCATGCGGAGGGACACAGGCCCACGAGCTCTGACCGAGGATTTCGTCGAGCGGGAAGCCCGTAATTCGGCATGCAGCCTGGTTCGCGTAGACGACGTGATCCTGCTCGTCGACGACGATCACCGCGTCTAACGCCGCCTCGAAGGGTTTCGAGAGTTTGGCGAGAGTCGGGTAGCTCTGTTTCATGTTCCTCTGCCCATCTGGCCGACAGTCACCATGCCGATCCGCGCGGCGTAGAGGGCGGCCTGCGTGCGGCTTTGCACACCCAGCTTGGCCAAAACATTGCTCACGTGTGTCTTCACCGTCTTTTCCCCGATGTTCAAGGTCTGGGCGATTTCCTTGTTGGCTTTGCCTTCGGCCAGCAACCTCAGGACGTCTGTTTCACGCTCGGTCAGCGTCTCTGGACTTTCGGGGGCTCGGACCTCGCGCATCAGCCGCATGGCTGCTTCCGGGGACAGCTGCACCTGGCCGGCAGCGGCAGCTTTGATCGCCCGGCGCAACTCGTCAGCTTGCGTGTTCTTGAGGAGGTAGCCGATCGCGCCGGCTCGGATCGCTCCGACCACGGAGGCATCTTCGAGGACGCTCGTCAGCGCCACGACTTCGGTGTCTGGAAGGTCGCGTCGAATCTGTTGGGTCGCGGCGATGCCGTCGACTTTCGGCATCAGAATATCCATTAAGATCACATCAGGATGGAGTTCGTGAGCAAGACGTAGGGCTTCTGCCCCGTCGGCGGCCTCACCGACGACCTCGAGGTCTGGGTCCAGGGCCAGGAACATCCTCAGGCCCTGACGGACCACGCTATGGTCGTCAGCGATCAGAATCCGTGTAACCATCGGCTCCATCTCCTGTAAGTTTCGGGTCTGACCGACTCCCTGTCCTCCGCCTTTGGGTGGAGCCCCCCTCCAACCGCATACCCTATACGACGCCCGAAGGGGCGCAAAGATTCCGCTCCGCGGGCCTTTCCCTCGGCCTTTAGGGGGACATCGGGAGGGGTCTGAGGGCGCAGGGAGACTGCTGGTCGTTGGTCTGATGTCCAGAGAACGGCGAGGATGTGTAATGGATGGAAGCCCGCGCGAGGTGTCGCTCTGCGCGGGGAGGATTTGGAGAGTTTGCGATGTCCGACGATACACAAAACTTGACGCTGCAGGGCGCCGCTCAGAATCCGGCGTCCGCCCGGAATCCGTGGGCGGCACTGGCCGTCCTTTGTGCAGGCTACGGCACGATCTTGCTTGACCTCACGGTCGTGAACAATGCGATGCCCAGCATTATCGGGAGCTTGCACACCGGGGTAAACGGGATTCTCTGGGTGATCAATGCCTACGTCTTAGTCTATGCCGTCCTCCTCATCACCGCTGGCCGCGTTGGTGATCTCGTCGGGCAGCGCGCAATTTTCGCGGGTGGGCTGGCGCTCTTCACCGTAGCCTCCGCCCTGTGTGGGTTTGCCCAAACGACCACGCAGCTCGTTGCGGCGCGGATCCTGCAGGGTGTGGGCGGTGCGCTCCTGACGCCTCAGACCCTCGCCCTCGTCACCAGCATTTTCCCTCCTGACCGGCGGGGCACGGCCATGGGGCTGTGGGGGGCGGTGGCGGGGCTCGCGACAGTCGCGGGGCCGACGCTCGGTGGGTTTATCGTCACGCGATGGGATTGGCGGTGGGTGTTCTTCATCAACGTGCCGATCGGTGTGGTCATATTGCTGGCGACCTTCCTGCTCGTTCCCGACATTCGGTTCGGGCGACGCCAGCACCTGGATATCGGCGGAGTCGCTTTAGCGAGTGTTGGCCTCGTGTTGGTTGTCTTCGGCCTGATCGAAGGGCAGCGCTTCCATTGGGGGCGTCTGTGGGGTATGCTGACCATCCCCGAAACGATCGGCGCCGGTCTGCTGGTCTTAACAGCGTTTCTCTTCTGGGAGCGCAGACAGAAAGACCCCGTTCTTCCGTTTGTCCTGTTTGAAGACCGCAATTTTCTGTGGATGAACGGGATGGTTTCGGCGATGTCGTTTGCGATGTTGGGATTCTCATTTCTCCTGCCCATCTACCTACAGTCGGCGCTGGGCAGGACCGCCTTCCAGGCCGGCTTGACGGTGGCGCCCATGTCCCTCAGCCTGATGGTCTTGGCGCCTTTCGCCGGACGTTGGGCAGATCGGCCACAGGGTCAATACCTACCCGCGGCCGGTCTCCTCTGTTTTGCAGGAAGCATGGTGCTGATCGCCTGGTTCGGGAACACGAGTGCGTCCGGCTTGACGCTCGCCGGCCCCATGGTATTGGCGGGGCTAGGCATTGCCTGTGTCATGCCCCCGAGCACGACCCTTGCCATGCGGAGCGTTCCACCCCGGCTCGCAGGTGCGGCCTCGGGTGTGCTCAACACCACCCGGCAACTCGGCGGAGTCCTCGGCACCACGGCGGTGGGAGCCCTTCTGGAGAACCGTCTCACCCTCGCTGGGTACGAGCAGTCAGTCGGCAGTGTCGTCCAGATGCCACCACTCCTCCGGCTGCATTTCGCCGAGGCGTTCATCCCGGTGATGCGCTCGACGTTGATCGTGCCGATCGCTTTGCTGGTTGTGGCGGTCGCGTGGTTTTTGGCCAGCCTCGCGCGGGCCGATCGGGTCGCCCCAGCGGACGCACCCTCACCTAAGGTGGTTCAGGCATGATTCGGGTGCTGCTGGCCGAGAATCGTCCTGCGATCCGACTCGGATTGCGTATGCGGCTCAAGCTGGAAGCAGACGTGTCGATCATCGGGGAGCCGAGCGACGGTCTGGCCGCGCTCGCACAGACGGCGGTGCTGCGTCCTGACGTCATCCTCCTGGACATCGAGTCGACTGACATGGACGTCATCAGGTTGATCCGGGCGATGCAGACCGCGTCCCCCGCCAGCGCCATCGTGATCCTCAGCCTGCACGATGATTCCGCGACGCGCAGGCGCACGTCACATGCCGGCGCGGCTGCGTTTGTGTCAAAGCACGAGGGCGGGGACGGTTTAGTCCACGCGATCCGAAAGGCAGCGGGGGGAGCCCCTCCGCCGACCCGCGCGTTGCCGGCGGGCGGGCCCGCGTCCGGGCTGACAACGGGCCGCGAGGGCGTCTGAGATCTCGCGCTGCGCACCGCGGGGAAGTTTCATCCAGCTTTCCCCCGGGGTTCATAGCCAGTTCACAATGCGCACGTAATGACTTAAGCGGGGTATCCTCCGCTCGGGGGACGGCGAGAGGTGGGAATTGGCGCAGAGGCTCTTGGGGCGTGAGGACGAGCCACAAATACGCCTTTCGTCGGATGTCACGGGGGGCAGTTAAAGTTAAGAATTACCTGTCTTGAAATGATAAGCGATCAAGTCGGCGACCGGGCGAGTGGGTATGCTGACGTCGCAGTAGGAATGGTGGCAGCACAGTCATGATCAGAAAGATCATCATCCTGGTTCTCGGCATCATCGTGTTAGCGAGTGTTCCTCTTCCCGCGGCTGGCCAGGCAGCGTCGCGTCGCGTGTCATTCACCGACGTGGCCACCGCGGTAGTCGACAACAATCTCCAGCTCCGGGCCGCGGCGTTTGACGTCGCAATGGCTCGAGCGGAATTGGCCGTGGCGCAGGGAGCGCGCGTCCCTCAGACGGCTCTCGCCGGGACGTACACCCGCACGCAGCAGCCGCCCAATCCGGCAATCGATCCGAACATCTACACCGCCGGGCTCAACGTCACGTACCCACTCTCCACAGGGGGACGCCTGGAGGCTCAGGTGGCCTTCGCGCAGGCGAACCTTGAGGGCGCCCAAGCGACGTACGATCGCACCCGCCAGCAACTGGTCTTCGGGGCCCGACAGCTCTACTTGCAAGGTCTGCTGGCGGTCGAAAATGTCGCGGCAGCCCAGCGAGCTTTGAATGCGGCCAACGAAAGCTTGCGCGTTGCGCGCGCCCGATTCAGTGCCGGCGCAGCATCGCAGTTCGACGTCCTGCAGGCTGAAGTCGCCGTGGCCAACGCAGAGCAAACGATGGTCCAAGCCCGTGCCGGGGGGGCCACCGCACAGGCCAGTCTGAACGCGACGCTCAATCTTCCCCAGGACACGTCCCTCGACCTCACCGATACGTTGACGCCTCGGCCGGTGACCACGACGCTGGACGCCGCTATCGTCCAGGGGCTGCGCGATCGACCGGACTTGCTCGCGTTGCGGAGCCGGATCGTGGCCGCTCAAGCGGGCATCGACCTCGCCTCTAGTGGGAGCCAGCCCACCGTCGGACTGGGCGCGGGCTATGGGGTCAGCAACGCCAGCGGGCAGGCTCCCTTCGTCTACGGGAGCTGGTCGGTGACGTTGAGTGCTACCATGGCAGTGTTCGACGGCGGGATCACCGAGGCGAAGGTGCGCGAAGCACGCTACCAGGTGGACCAACTGAAAACCCGCGAAGCGCAGACTATGCAGCAAGTCGAGCTGGACGTCCGCCTCGCCTGGTTGGGGCTGGAGCAGGCCGCTGGCCGGTTGGCGGCGGCAACCAAGGCCGTTGAGCAGGGGCGCGAATCGTCTCGGCTCGCGGCAGCACGCTACTCCG
>DASWFZ010000104.1:0-3305 GCA_036393975.1 bacterium
GTCGATCTGATCAAACTCATAGCGGGTGAGGAAGGGTGCAAAGACGGCGGTGACGATAAACAACACAATCACGCTGGCGCCGAAAATAGCCACGCGGTGCTTCTTGAACCGCCGCCAGGCGATCTGCCAATACCCTTCTCCGCCCACCTCCGGGCGCGCCGCGAGGCTGGCTGTAAGGATGGCCCCGGAGGCTCCCGGGCGCAGGTCAGTCATAGCGGATGCGCGGATCGAGCACCGCGTACGAGATATCCGCGAGGAGGTTGAACACAATCACCAACCCAGCCAAGAACAGGATGACTCCCTGCGCCACGGCAAAATCCCCCGCCAGCACGGCGTCGACCAGAAGCCGGCCGATCCCCGGCCAACCAAAAACGGTTTCGGTGAGCGGCGCGCCTGAGAAGAGAGCTGGGATCGACAGAGCGACGATCGTCACCAGGGGAATCAGAGCGTTGCGCAGTGCGTGCCTCTGGATGACCCCGAGCTCAGAGATTCCTTTCGCGCGCGCGGTGCGAATGTAATCCTGCCGGATGACTTCGAGCATGCTGGATCGCGTATAGCGCGTATACGATGCCATGAAGAGCAAGGAGAGCACGAGGGCCGGGAGGACTACGTAGTGGGCCCGGTCCAGATAGGTCGGCAGACCGGCTGCGACCCCCGGCGAACTAAATCCACCGGCCGGGAACTTCAGCCATGCCAGCGCAGGCAGCGCCGTCCACGGGTGGACGACTGCGAAGACGTAAATCATCATGATCCCAAACCAGAACGCGGGAATCGACAGGCCGAAGAACGTGAAAAACGTCGCGGTGTAGTCCACGGGGGAGTACTGCCGGAGGGCCGACGTGATTCCCACGGGCACGGCCACGGCCAAGGCGATGAGAAACGCCGGGATCTGGAGCCACAAACTGTTGCCGACCCGATCCCAAATCAGCGAAAGTACGGGCACTTTGTAGGTGCGCGAGTATCCCAGATCCCCCTGGAGGGCAGCCCAGACCCACTTGACGTAGCGGATGTGCAAGGGCTGGTCGAGGCCGTACAGGTGTTTCAACCGGACTACATCTTCCGCCGTGATGTTGGGATTGCCAAACAGCAGGAGGTCGACGGGGTCTCCGGGCGCCGCCGCCAGGATGAGGAAGATAATGATGGAAATGCCAATGACCAAGGGAACCATCTGCAAGAGGCGACGGGTTAAGTAGCTGGTCATCGGTGCGGCTCAACTAACGCGGCAGGGCCGGTCCGCGCCGGCCCTGCCGCTCGATCACATCTCCCCTACTTGAGCCAACCCCACTGCGCAGCGTTCCAGGTGACCGGGACCTGGGAACTAGTCGGCAGCCATTTCTGCAGGCCCGCCTTGTGCGCTGTGTAATCAGCCCGCAGGTATAACGGAATGCTCGGTACGTCCTCCGCCCAGATCGCCTGCGCCTCGCGGAGCAGCTGCGCGCGCTTGCCTTCGTCCAGTTCTTCGGGCGTGGCGTGGCACAGCCGATCGACTTCAGCGTTTCGATATCCGGGGTAATTCTGCCCGCCGGTCTGTCCCCCGCCTGGAATGTGATCGCTCGTCAGGTCTGACTCGCAATTCGAGTTGGGCGATTTTACCCAGGCGTACATTGCGAGTTCGAACTTGCGCGTCGGCAGTGTGTCCCCGAAGTACGCGCGGGCGGGTTGGTTCTGGATCTTCACTTCGACGCCAACAGCCTTCCACTGGGACTGCAGAATCTGCTGCACGGCTTCGCGGGTGCGGTTCCCCGCCGTCGTCGTAAACGTCAGGGAGAGCCTCTGCCCTTTGTTTTGCAAGACCCCATCTGGCCCCGCGGAATAGCCCGCCTCGGCCAGAAGCGCACGCGCTCGAGTGGGATCATAGGGATATTTCTTGACGTCCTTGTTGTACCCGTAGTGCTTGTCTGGGAGGAACGAGTGAGACACAGGCTGCTTGCCCTGGAACAGCTGTTGCACCAGCTCTTCACGATTGATCGCGTAGACCAATGCCTGTCGCACCCGTTTGTCCTTCAGGTGGGCGTTGTCCATGTTCATGTCGATGTGTTCCCAGACGAGGCCGGGCTCGGCCTTTAACACTATGTCCGTCCGTCCTTCGCTCTTGAGCCGCTGCTCAAGCTCCAGCCCTTGGACGAAGGGGATCGCGGTTTCGTCGACGCCATCGGCAGATCCCGAGAGCACGTTCGCGATGATAGTGTTCGTATCGGAGATGAAGCGGTAGACGACCCTCCGCACGGCCGGTTTATCAGGCAGGACCCCTGGAATCACCGCCCAGGCAGGGTTCGCTTCCAAAGTCATCGACGATCCTTTTTGCCATTCCTTGAGGATGTACGGGCCATTGCCGATTGTGGGGACGCCGGTACCCCAGGCTTCCACAAACTTGGCGGGATTGGCGCGGAACAACTTCTCTGTCACGTGCTTTGGCAAGATCCCTGCTCCGGAGAGGTATCGGTTGGCCCCTTCGTACTTCTTCTTCCACTTCACCACAACCGTGGAGGAGTCGGGCGCGAAGATGTTCTCCACCCGTTCGGAGATACTCCGGTCGGCGGCAGGGAAATCGGGGTGCATTTGCACACGCCACGCCCAGATGTAGTCTTCCGCCGTCACGGGCTTCCCGTCGTGCCAGGTCCTTCCTTTCCTGAGCTTCCACGTGACCTGCATCGAGCCGTCGGCATTCACCTTCCAGTCGCCGTCTTTGATGCTGGGCACCTTTTCGACCATGGCCGGCAGGAATTTCCAGTCGCTGGTCATTAGGACCGGCTCGGCATCGTTCGCGTTATTACAGCAGAAGATCATGGCCTTGACAGCAGCTGCCACAAACATCTGGCAGGCGTCCGCCACGGGGTTGAGACACGACGGCTCCTGTTGCAAAAACAGGACGACGGTGTCGGGTCCTACCGCCGGGCTACTGGATGAACCCGCGCGAGATGCGAAAGGCATCGCGATCACCAGCACGGTCGCGAGTAGAAGCGACGTCCACCTCCACGAACCCATAGAAGTCCTCCTCCGTGTTGCAGAAGTGTCTTACCTTCTCATCACCCTAATGCGCCCAATGTGGTCCCCGTGATACCCCAATCCCAGAGGTTCCATCTGAGCAAGTCGTCTCGTCGCGACGGCGACTTCATCGGAGACCAGGTGGATGGCTCCTGGGAGTACCCGCGAAAGACGGATCCCGGAGTCTGGCTCATGCTCCGGTCTGTGTGTCGACGACCCAAGACTTTCCGAATCGTTCCACGACTACGGCCGCCTACCCGGTGGAGACGCAGGAATTCATCCACGTCGGCTTTCAGAATCCGCAACGAACGCCCCAGACG
>DASWFZ010000105.1:0-3879 GCA_036393975.1 bacterium
ATGGTTGTCCACGCCGCGCAACGTGTGGCGCAGTCCCCCGCCGTCGACCGCATCATCGTGGTCGTCCGCGGGGAGGATATCGACCTCGCACGCACCCTGCTGACGACGTACGCGACTCCCAAAGTGAGCTCGGTTGTGGCAGGAGGAGACCACCGGCAGGCGTCTGTGTTGGCAGGACTTGCCTACGTGGGTCCAGCCCCCGTCGCCGTCATCCATGACGGCGCACGTCCCCTGGTCAGTCCCGAGGTTGTCACTGCGGTGATCATGACCGCGGCACAGACCGGCGCCGCAACCGCGGCGGTGCCTCTCCGCGAAACGGTCAAGCGCGTAGAGGGCACGACCGTCGCGCAGACGCTGGACCGGGAGCGACTGTGGATTGCGCGCACGCCCCAGGCCTTTCGAACGGATCTCTTGGCACAGGCGCATGACCGGGCAAACGCGGAGGGCTTCGTCGGCACCGACGACGCCGTGTTGGTGGAGCGTCTGGGCCAGCCGGTGCGCATCGTCGAAGATGCCCCCCAGAACCTGAAGGTGACTGTGCCGTCTGACCGCGATCTCGCCGAGATGTATTTGCGCCCCAGCCTGCTGCGCGTTATGCGGACGGGCCTCGGATACGATGCACACCGACTCGTCCCCGGTCGGACTTTGCGGTTGGGCGGAGTATCGATCCCGTCTCCGCGCGGACTGCTGGGGCATTCCGATGCGGACGTGCTGGCGCACGCCGTGATGGACGCGTTACTCGGCGCTGCCGGATTGGGCGATATCGGACAGCACTTCCCCTCCACAGACGATGCGTGGAAGGATGCGGACAGCGTCGAACTGCTGCGCCGCGTGACCGCCATGGTCAGCGCCGCGGGGTGGCGTATCGTCCACGTAGATTCTGTTGTGCTCGCCGAGGCCCCCCGGCTGGCACCGTACTTTGCCTCCATGCGCGAGCGGTTGGCTGCGGCGATGAGCGTCGATCCGTCATCGGTCAGCATTAAAGCCACCACCACTGAGGGGTTGGGCGCGATTGGACGCCACGAAGGGATCGCGGCGCACGCCGTGGCAACCTTGACGGAAGCGTCCTGACCGTGCCGAGAGTGGGAAGCCCTGTCCCTCCCGCTGGAGTTGGCGGCGACGAGCCGGCATTCGATGGCGGGTAGTGGTTTGGTCCACAAGACAGAGCGGCTGCCGGAGCTGCTCTTCGTCGAGCGCGCGGTCGTAGCCGACCCGGTCTCCGTGGAAGTCGATCGACCTTCGGCGGTGCATCCGCGGGTGACGGGGTTTTGGCGGAACGGGGGGTACGTGCGTGTCGTGAAGATTGTCGAGACGCGCTATGAGGCCGGGGAACGATTCTACCGCATCGTGACCGACCACGGCTGCTTTGATCTGCGCCGCTATCGGCGCGTCGACCCGCGCAGCCTCCGTTCGTCTCCGGCGTGGGAGCTCTGTGCCGAGCTCGATGCCATCGAGGCCCTTCGTCCGACCTGAGCCGACGTCACCCAGGAATTTTCGCACTCCGTGGCCGCGGGTACGCCCGAGGCCCAGGGCCGGGGCGATGGGTTTTTGATACACTCCTGTCATGAGCTTTCGGCTTCACAACACCGCGACCCGGACTAAGGAAGAGTTTGTCCCGCTCGAGCGGGGAGTCGTGCGGATGTACGTGTGCGGGCCCAACCTCTACGGCCCGGCGCACGTGGGGCACGGATTCAGTTACGCGTTCTTCGACGTCTTACGGCGTTATCTCGAATACCGGGGCCTTCGAGTCCTCCACGTCCAGAACTTCACTGATATCGAGGACCGGATCATCGAGCGGGCCACGCGGGAAGGCCGCGGAGTCGGCGAGATTGCGCAAGAGTATGTTGACCGGTTCTTGCGCGAGATCGATGCCCTGGGGGTCCGGCGGGCCGACCGCTACCCTCGGGCCTCAGAAACAATCCCGAAGATCGTCGAGGTCATTGCGGGTCTCATTGCGCGGGGGAATGCGTACCGCGTGAACGGGGATGTCTACTTCCGCGTGTCGTCGTTTCCCCGCTACCTGCGGCTGTCGGGCCGATCGCTAGAAGAAATGCAGGCCGGGGCGCGGATCGACCCCGATCCGCGGAAAGAACATCCCATGGACTTCGTCCTCTGGAAGGCCGCCAAGGCGGGCGAGCCGTCCTGGCCCAGTCCCTGGGGGCCGGGGCGCCCCGGATGGCACATCGAGTGTTCGGCGATGATTCTGCAGTACTTGGGGGAGCAGATCGACATCCACGGGGGCGGGGAGGACCTCGTCTTCCCTCACCATGAAAACGAAATCGCGCAGAGTGAGGCATTCACCGGCCGAACGCCGTTCGTCCGCTACTGGCTGCACCATGCACTGATGAAGCCGCCGGTGGGCGAAGAGATGCACCGCCACCTCGGGAACTTCGTCTCGATCCAAGATGCCCTGACGCAATACTCCGCTGACGCGATCCGGCTCTTCTACCTCAGCGCGCACTACCGGACCCCAGTGCGGTGGACGGATGAGGCCCTCCGCGCCTCGACGCGCGGGCTGGAACGGCTCCGCACCGCTCTCACCAATGCGGAGGAAGCGATCGCCCGCACGAGCGACCGGGAGAACGCTGGGCTGACTGAGGCGGCGCGGAGGGCCCGCGAGGCGTTCGAAGCAGCCATGGATGACGACCTGAACACCCCCCAGGCGGTGGCCGCACTCTTCACGCTGGTGGCGGAGATCAACCGGGTGGCGGATGTGGCGATCAAAGGCTCGGGGCGGGGGCGGGCCGGGTTGTGGGTAGCCTCCGACACCCTGCGCGACTTGGCGCAGGTGCTGGGGCTGTCCTTAGAGCGTCCGGGTGTCACCGCACGATTGGTCCCCGCCCTGCAGGCCGTGCTGGCCGATGTCCGCACGCACTCAGCTGAACTCTTCCCTGAGCCTGCGTCCACCGCAGACCCCGAGAATTTGATCCGCACCCTGCTGGCCGGACGCGAACGCGCGCGCGCACGGCGTGCTTATGATGTGGCCGACCGCGTGCGGACCCGGCTGGGAGAGTTAGGGATCCTCGTCGAGGATTTGCCCACCGGTCCCCGGTGGCGCGTGGCGTCGTCTGACGGGCGCCAGCCCCCCTCCTGATGCCCGATAGCCCCGACCATAACGACACCGAAGGAGACCATGACGTCCTGGCGGGGCGGCGGGCGGTGCTGGAAGCGTTGCGAGCCGACCGGCCCTTGCGCAAGATTCTCCTGACCCGCTCGGCCCACGGCGGTACGATTCGGGCCATCCTGCAGGAAGCCAAGCAGCACGATATTTTTGTCCAATTTGTCGACGAGCGCCGTCTCGACCACCTGGCGCAGGGCGCGCCCCATCAGGGCGTCATCGCGCTAACATCGGCGAAATCACTGGCGAGCGTGGACGAGATCCTCGCCAGCGCGCGCCAGCGCAACCAAGCCCCGTTTGTCCTGGTGGTCGAAGGCGTGGAAGATCCGGCGAACCTCGGCGCTCTCATTCGGACCGCGGAGGGGGCGGGGGTGCACGGCATCATCATCCCCCGCCACCGGGCCGTCGGGTTGACGCCGACCGTCGCGCGGACGTCTGCGGGGGCGTTGGAGCACCTGCCCGTCGCGCAAGTGACTAACATCTCCCGCGCATTGGACGAGCTGAAGGACGCTGGCCTGTGGGTAGTGGGCGCCGATCCTGCCGCATCGACCGTGCACTATCACGCGCGGTTACTCCCACCCCTCGCGCTCGTCTTGGGTGGAGAAGAGCGGGGGCTCAGCCGGTTGGTGCGCGAGCGCTGCGATGTCCTCGTGCATCTCCCGATGCGCGGTCGTCTCAGCTCGCTCAACGTCTCCGTTGCCGGCGGCATCTTGTTGTACGAAGTCGTGCGACAACTGCACACGCAGTCGACGGTCGACACC
>DASWFZ010000106.1:0-2057 GCA_036393975.1 bacterium
CCGATCAGAGCGCAAAGCCCCCCATTGACCAAGATCCATGTGGTCCACGTCCCGGTCCTCATCTTTGCCCCTCTCTACGTGGCCATTGAGCGCGGCTACTTCGCCCGGCAGGGGATCGAGGCCGAACTCATCAGCACGCCGGGGGGGATGTCCTCGTTTGCGGTGCTCGCGAGCGGCCGCGCAGAGGTCGTCATCGGGGGGCTGGGTGCATCATTGTTCAACGCTGCAGCGCGGGGATTGGACTTCAAGGTCGTGGGTCCTGTGCATATGGAGAAGCCTCCGGTGAGCACCCCGCTGGTGGTGAGCAAGAAGGCGTATGAGAGCGGTGAGATCCGCTCCGTCAAAGACCTCCGCGGCAAGAGGGTCTCGGTCAACGTCATCGGCTCGGCGACGGAGTTCTGGCTGCACAGCGCACTGTTGCGGGGAGGCCTCACGATCAACGACGTGCAGCTGGTCGCCGTGAACTTCCCTGACGTCCCCGCCGCCCTCACCAATGGCGCCATCGCCGCGGGTCTGCTAGGGGAGCCCTTGGCAACGCTCGCGGAAGACCAGGGGCAGATTGTTCGCCTCAGCGAGGATTTCGTCAACGGTATGCAAGTGACCGCCGTATACTTCAGTGGCGCTTTCCTCCGGGAGCATCCGAAGCAGGCGGTCGGTTTTCTCGTAGCGTGGCTGGATGCCTCGCGGGATCTGTTCGGGAACGGCTACCGTCGCGACGAAATCGCCGCCATCCTCGAAAAGTACACGGGTGTGCCCGCGGCTGTGGTCAAGAGAGCCCGCCCGCCGTTTCATGAGCCTAACGGCGCCATGAATCTCAACGACTTCGCGCGCCTGCAGGACTTCTTCCGCAAGCGCGGCGAGTTGACGTACGACAAGCCGTTGGATTCATCCACCTACATCGACCTGTCTGTCATGCGCCAGGCGCTTGCGATCGCCGGTCCATTTGCGACGCGATGATCACGGAGGTCTCCCCGCAGCTCGCCCGGATCGAGGTCCGCGGCCTGTCCAAAAGCTATCCCAGCCGGCGGGGCGTGTTGCGGGTGCTGCAGGACGTCACCTTTGCGGTGCGGCCGGGTGAGTTCTGCGCGTTGATCGGGCCGTCTGGCTGCGGGAAAACCACTCTACTCCACATCCTGGCCGGACTCACTACGCCGACCTCGGGGGCCGTCCAGATCCCCCCGCACGACCGAGGTCGGCTCGCGACCGCGTTGATCTTCCAGGGCGTCAGCACGCTACCGTGGATGACGGCGCTGGAGAATGTGGCGTATGGCCTGCGGCTGATGGGTGTCCCTGCGCCCGACCGCCGCGCGCGGGCCCGATATCATCTGGCCCGGGTCGGGTTATCCGCGTTTGCGGATGCGTTCCCGCACCAGCTTTCCGAGGGGATGCGCCAGCGCGTGAGCATCGCCCGCGCTCTGGCCACGGATCCGGCGATCTTGCTGATGGATGAGCCGTTTGCCAGCCTCGACGAACAGAATCGCCTTTTGCTGCAAGATGAATTGCTCCGCATTTGGCAAGAGGACCGTAAGACAGTCGTGTTCGTCACTCACAGCCTGGATGAGGCGATGCGCCTCGCCGATCGCGTCCTGGTGATGAGCGCGATTCCCAGCCGCATCAAAAGCGAAGTCGTCGTCCCATTTGGCCGGCCGCGAGATTTTCGGACCATTCGCCAGGATCCGGCCTATGGCTCGCTGAGCGCCCGCCTATGGGACGAGCTGCGCGAAGAAGTCGTTCATTCCACACAGCCATGAGACCGCGGGAGTGGGATCGCTGGCTCGCCGTGCTGTCGCCTGTGGGCTTGCTCCTGGTATGGGAGCTGCTCAGCCGCACCGGGGTCCTCGACGGGCGGTTTGTGCCTCCCCCAAGCATCATCGGTCAGACGCTTGTGTCCCTCACGCGCACCGGGGAACTTCCGTACCACGTGGGAGTGAGCGTGGAACGGATCTTGGCGGGCTTTGTGCTGGGAGCCGTTCCTGCGGTAGCTCTGGGGTTGGCCATGGGGCTCAACCGATCGGTCCGCGCGGCCGTGATGCCCCTTGTCACCGCGCTGTACCCGA